>NZ_JBVVQX010000012.1:0-11133 GCF_055811675.1 Mesorhizobium sp. WSM4808 | reverse complement strand
TATCCCGCGTGGCGGGGGGGCGCCTGTGGGGGTGGCCCCCCCTGGCCGCTTATTTTCGATTTCTCCTTCTGTCTGTCTCTGTATAAAACCCACCCGGGGGGCCCCCCCCCCCCCCCCTTCGTGCTTGGCATAATGGAACCGCCAAGTCTTCTATTCCCCAATGACGACTTAAATAGGCTCGGCCTTAGATGGCAACTTTGTGCAGCATCGCTGACGTTGCGACCAGCTTTGCCATTTCTTGAACCGGCCATTGCATGAGTGCCGCAGATTGATTGGGACCGTAGACGGGCGCTGAGCTTGCTCGGATGCTCGGTTGCAGTCGTGTATGTGCTTTTCCGTGATCGCGTAAGTGAAGCTCCGGATTTTCAGGTGTTGAAGCCGCATTTGCGTAGGGCGACGGATAAGCCGGATTAGGCCATTGCGAAGCGATTTCGCCGCCATGACTGAAACGGCTTTTCGACGAAGGTCCAAGACAGTGCGGCGATCGCAAGCGAAAGTACAAGCGTCACGACAAGGACCATGCGCCAGTCGTTGGTGTACATCAACGCCGCTCTGGAAATCGGATAGTGCCATAGATAGACCGAATACGAGATGATGCCGATATAGACGATCGGCCTCCATGCAAAAGCACGGGCTATCATCGTTTCATTGTTGAGCAGCGACACGACGAGGCCGGCCGACGCCATGTCGATAAGCGGTTGCAGATAGGCGGTCGATACAGGCTCTTGTGTTGCCACGAACGCAAGAACCACAAGCGCACCCAAAGACGACAGCCCTACGATATTGGCGTGCCGACCCTTGAGGCTGATGCCCGAAACAGACACTAATGCGCCCAACAGCAGACCAGAGAGCCGAGTGTCGAAACGGAAAGCAGTCATCTCGAACTCGGTGTAGTGATAAGCATTGCCCAGCCGCCAAAGCGTTGCCACGACGAACGCTATCGCAAGCGCCTTGATCCTTGACCTTTGGGCGAGCTTTGCCAGCCCCAGCACCGCCATCGGCCAGATCAGGTAGAAATGCTCCTCGACCGCAAGCGACCATGTGTGACCAAGCAGGGGAATGACGCCATGGAGCGCACTTACATAGTCCGCGAGATACAGAATCGAGATAGCGACGATCAGCCCAATAGGGACGTCCGGCCAGAATAGCGGCCCGATTATCAGGGCTGCGGCAAGCAACATAACAAGGGGCGGCATCAGCCTAACTGAGCGGCGCAGCAGAAACGCTCCGATCGCGATGGTGCCCGTACTGTCGGCCTCTCGCATCAAGAGCGACGTGATCAAAAATCCGCTCAAGACAAAGAAGATGTCAACGCCGATGAAGCCGCCAGGCATCCATGGGCTCTGGGAGTGATGCACGACAACCAGCATCGCGGCGAGTGCCCTGACGCCGTCTAAAGCTGGATTTCGTATCACTCAAGCATTACTCCCGCCAAGAAGACTTTAATCCTACCTTAGAACATCACGGCGGACCAGCCTTCTATGGCTGTCCGGCACCCTAAAAGGCAGGTTGCTTTCGCCCTACGACATTAGCTTTTTCTAACTTAACAGATCGTTCAATGAGGAAAAATTTTCTGCATCTCCTTAGTATAGTTTTAAATGGTTCTCGATATTCACTTCGGACATCACCGTTCGAGTGCAAGGCATGCGCGGAATTCCTGCGGTTTCTTCCAGGCCAATCGCTTCATTGGTTAGCGCAGCGACGGTGGGCTCGCTCACCTGGCTCGTATCGCTAATCAATCTCTCGGAGAAAAGGCTGCTTGTCATCCTTGGCCTTTGCGCTCTGTGGGCGCTTCTGTTGCTGGATTGTCAGCAAGGCGCCAAGACAGATCAGCCAAGACGCAGGTGGTTCAGCATCTATCTATCGCTCATCCCCTGCTTCCTGTTTCTTTTCTATGTCTATCTTGAAAGCGTTTTCGGCTATTTCGATTGGGCCGCGATGTTCATGCATGTCGGTGCCGGGGTTCTTACCCCCGGCGTCGTTCTTGAATGTTTGATGAACACCGGAAACACGATACTGGTCATCTTGGTCGTGCTTCTCGGTCTCGGCGCGCTAAAGGCGCGCGGCACACTGACAAGGAGATTAGACGTCGCCCTGATGGCGTTCTTCCTGGCGGCAAACCCGATGCTGACGCGCCCGATCGCGGCGGCGGTCCATCTCAACCCGCTGCATGATTTCCTGTCCAAGCACTTCGTCGATATTACCTCGTTGACGAAACCGGCCGCGGGGGCGTCCGTGACCGCCGTGCCGAAGAACCTCATACATATCTTCATCGAGAGCGCCGAACGCACCTACATGAACGAGGCGACGTTTGGCGATGTCATGGGTCCGCTGCTCGAATTCGACAGGCGTAGCCTCTCAGCGACCAACATGGTGCAGCTGGCCTACACCAACAATTCCATCGCGGGCATGGTCGCCGCGAATTGTGGAACGCCGCTGCTGATGTCGTATTTCACAACCCGCGAGTATCTGGAGGAGAATTCGCAGTTCCTGCCAGGCTTGACCTGCTTGGGCGACGTCCTGAAGTCGCGGGGCTATCGGCAGAGCTTCGTTTCCGGTTGGCCACTCGGCTTCACCGGTCAGGGGGCATTCTATGCCACCCATGGCTACTCATCGCTTTTTGGGGGATCGGAAGTCGTCGCTGCCGTCGCCGGGTCTGGCAGCACTTTTGGCGCCAGCGACGCCCAGGTTCTGGATATGAGTTTCGACATTTTGCGGCGCGCGCAGCGAGACGGCAAACCGCTCGCGCTGACGATCGCCGTCAGTGGTGGGCACGCGATGGACGGCTATCTGACGGACAAATGCATCGGCAAGACCGGACTTTCTCCGCAAGCCCCCAATATTCTCCATGCCGTCAAATGCACGAACATGCTCATCGCGGACTTCATTCACAAAGCCGAGGCAGAAGGGCTGATGGCGAATACCGTTCTGGTGCTGCAAAGCGATCACCTCAGCGCGCCGAGCACGGTGACGGATCAGTTGAACAGGTTTGAAAGACGCAACTTTTTCTCCCTGTCGGGCGATGGCATTCGCCCCCGCACATATACCGGACTTTCGAGCGTGGTCGATATATTCCCGACTATTTTGGACG
This sequence comes from Mesorhizobium sp. WSM4808, assembly GCF_055811675.1. Classification (NCBI taxonomy): domain Bacteria; kingdom Pseudomonadati; phylum Pseudomonadota; class Alphaproteobacteria; order Hyphomicrobiales; family Phyllobacteriaceae; genus Mesorhizobium; species Mesorhizobium sp. WSM4808. The sequence goes on along the minus strand of NZ_JBVVQX010000012.1, from coordinate 8,042 downwards.
CTCTAGGCGTGCCGCTCCCGAATGGCAAGGCTGCATTTGGCGTCTCGCTGCTCGGGGATCGACCGACAATGGTCCAAGCGCTTGGGCAGTCCCAATTCGATGACGCGATCTATGCCGACGATGTTCTCGTCAGATCATTCTGGCAACTGAAGCCGGCACGGACGGCTGCGGCGTCCGAGGCTGAACCTCGCTAATGCGAAGCACATGCCGGCTGAGCACTCGACATCGGTTCGCCTCTTAGTGCTCCCCGTATTGAAACCGGACGTTCCACGATGTGCATCCAGCCGTCGGCATCATCCCCTCGCGGGTCTTGTTGTCGTCAAGGCTACCCGGACCAGCCGTCCCGATTGCCGTCACCTCAGTAACCCGACCGCGCGGGAAAGGAACTTCGAAGCCATTGCAGGATTGACTGGAGCCGCATGTCCTTCAGTCTCCGGAACCGTGCTAGAGATTGCTACCGATTGAATAGCGCCTGCTGTTTCGAGGTCCCCCCTGCTGGTTCGAGGTCCCATTGACGAAACGGTTATCGGATTTCGACATTGGCTTGCTGCTGACACTCGACGCGCTGTTGAAGCACCAGAACGTCACCCATGCGGCGTCGAGATTGAACATTACCCAATCGGCCTTGTCGGCCCGCCTGACGCGTCTGCGTCAATTGCTGAACGACCCCCTCTTCACAACGGCGGCGTCTGGACGGGGAATGATCCCGACGCCTCACGCTCCTAGGAACTTCAGCGGCTTGCCGGTCACCGTCACCGGCAATTCGGCGCGGAAGCGGAAACGTCATCTCAGGCAAAGGGCGGTCGTCTGCAGCTCGCTGTCGGCTTCCAGGCTGATGAACCCAAGCAGTCCGTTGGCGGCTGCCTCGTGCCGCATCTAATTACCAGCCTGGGCCAAAGTTTTCATGGTACAAATATAAGAAATATATATGTAAGAAATACCACGATATGGACAGCGCCCGTCAAGAATGTTGTTCTTTCAGTGCTAAAACTCACATTGCATATGAAGAGCGCTAAAATCAAAAGCACTGTGTCAGTCGCTGGAAGCCCCAGGGTTAACCCTCTTCCCGTCAGCAGGCTGGCGGCTGCGACCGCCGGTATGGTCAAACCAATTGTGGCGCAAGCGGAACCCATCGCGACATTCAAACCGCGTTGCAGCTCATTGTTGAGTGAAGCGCGAACCGCGGAAATTGCCTCTGGCATCAAAACCAGCCCGGCGATCAATGCCCCCACAATGCTGTCAGCCTGTGTCACCTGATAGGCAACGAGCGTATCCTCGACGCTTGCGGCGACCTGCTCGGCGAGCATGACAATGCCAATCAGCCCGATCAAAAGCAGCAATGCGCCGGCAAAGACGCTTTCGTGAGGGGCAGTCCGCAGCGAAACACCGTGGGCCTGCCCTTCGACAAAGTCTTCTCGGTGGCGGACAGTCTGCGCGAACACAAAACTTGCATAAAGCAGCACCGAAAGCACGCTCACAAAGCCAAGTTGAGCTGCCGAAAATGTGCCCGGCCCCGTAGCTTGTGTGTAGGTTGGCAGAATAAGCGTCATGATGGTCAGCGCGATCAGAACCGCGAGATATGCGCTGGTCCCTTGTCGAACAATTGCCTGCTTGCGATGACGCCAGCCGCCAAGCGCGAGACAGGTGCCGACGACGCCGGTGGATGCAATCATCACTGTTGAAAAGACAGACTCACGTGCAAGCGTAGGGTTGTTCTCTCCATGCAGCATCATGGAAACGATGATCGACACCTCGATTGCCGTCACGGCAAAAGTCAGCACCAATGTGCCGTAGGGCTCTCCTACACGCCGAGCCACCGCCTCGGCGTGGTCGAGGACCACGAAAATGGTGGTGAACATAATCGCACTCGAAAGCGCTCCGACGAGTATCCTGGCGCTCAGCGAACCTTCGTCTGCCGACAGCCCGCCGGCTCTGACGGCGACAGCCATCACCAAAGCGGCCAGCGGCATCGCATATGAAGTCATCGAACGTCCGAAACCGCTCATGCAAGCCCCTGCGCGCTGCTGCGAACCGTGGCTGCATTCGCGCACCGACAGATCGAAGCGTTCACCCGTTCACGCCGTCTTCTGCGTCACCAACCCCAGCTCCTCCACCATCGCCTCGCGCATCAAAAACTTCTGCGGCTTGCCGGTCACCGTCATCGGCAATTCGGTGCGAAAGCGTATGTGGCGCGGGATCTTGTAGTGGGCGATCTGGCCGGCGCAGAAGTTCTTGACCTCCTGCTCGGTGGCAATCTGGCCGGGCTTGAGTACGATCCAGGCGCACAGCTCCTCGCCATATTTGGCGTCGGGAATGCCGAACACCTGCACCTCCTTGACCTTTGGATGGCGGTAGAGGAATTCCTCCACCTCTCTGGGATAGACGTTCTCGCCGCCGCGGATGACCATGTCCTTGACCCGGCCGACGATGTTGCAATAGCCCTCGGCGTCGATGGTGGCGAGGTCGCCGGTGTGCATCCAGCCGTCGCTGTCGACCGCCTCGCGGGTCTTGTCGTCGTCGTCCCAGTAACCGTTCATCACCGAATAACCGCGCGTGCAAAGCTCACCCGGTACGCCGACCGCAACGGTAGCGCCATCGGCATCGACCGCCTTGACCTCGACATGGGGGTGAATGCGCCCGACGGTCGAGACGCGCTTTTCCAAGGGGTCGTCGACGCCGCTCTGGAACGACACCGGGCTGGTCTCGGTCATGCCGTAGGCGATGGTCACCTGTTCCATATGCATCAGCGACACCACCTTCTTCATCACCTCGATCGGGCATGGCGAGCCGGCCATGATGCCGGTGCGCAGGCTGGAGAGATCGAAGGCGGAAAAATCCGGATGATCCAACAGGGCGACGAACATGGTCGGCACGCCGTAGAGCCCGGTGCAGCGTTCCTGAGCCACTGCCTTCAGCGTGGCGCCGGCGTCGAACCCTTCTCCCGGGAAAACCATGGTGGCGCCTTTCGAGACGCAACCCATCGTGCCCATCGACATGCCGAAGCAGTGGTAAAGCGGCACCGGGATGCACAGCCGGTCGTCGACGGTCAGCTTGATCGCCGAAGTGACGAAATTGCCGTTGTTGATGATGTTGTTGTGGGTCAGCGTCGCGCCCTTGGGGGCTCCCGTGGTGCCTGAGGTGAACTGGATGTTGATGGCCTCGCCCGGCTTCAGCTTCTCCGAGATGCGGTCGAGGCTGTCATGCTCGTCACGCCCGGCCATGGCCAGCACGTCGCCGAAATTGAACATGCCGGGCGAATTCTCATCACCCATGCGGATGACGATCTTCAACGCCGGCAGTTTTTGCGCCTTGAGCTTGCCCGGCGTGGCCTTCGCGATCTCGGGTGCCAGCGTCTCGATCATGCCGAGATAGTCTGACGTCTTGAACTTGGCAGCGGTGACCAGCGCCTTGCAGCCGACCTTGTTCAGCGCATAGTCGAGCTCGGTCAACCGATAGGCGGGGTTGATGTTGACCAGGATCAGGCCGATGCGGGCGGTGGCGAACTGCGTCACCAGCCATTCCCAGCGGTTGGGCGACCAGATGCCGACGCGATCGCCCTTTGCCAACCCCAGCGCCAGGAAGCCGGCAGCCAGCGCGTCCACCGTGTCCGACAGTTCGCTCCAGGTGAAGCGCTTGTCCTGGTCGACGAAGACAGCGGCGTCGAGCGTGCCGTATTTGCTGACGGTGTCGGAAAACAGCGCGGGGATGGTCTTGTCGAGCAGCGGCACGCTGCGTTCGCCAGAGACATGCGCCCTGTTGTCGACGGGTGCGACGAAGACACCGCCAGCGCGCGCTCCGGGTCCGCGCAAATTGCTGGCGTTCTTCAGCTTGTCGAGATTGACCGGCATCGCTCTCTCCTCCCGGGACTAAGTGCGTCGCGCTGAAACAGAATCATGCGACGCGTTCTAGGTCCTTGCTTTTATGCATGTCGTTTTCCTAAAACCGAGATCACTTTGGGCGACATGCATTAGCCGAGCCTATCAGCCTGCCGGAGTGGAGGAAATCCCGCCGATGGTCGAGGCAGGGCAACGATCCGGTCAACGATGCTCCGGAGCTTCGCGTTGGTTGACGAAGCCCAAAACGCAAAAACCCGCCTGGGCGGCGGGTCACCGGCGCAAATCAGCACCATGGGCAAAAATGTAGCATAGCTGCCCTCACCGGTCAAGGAAATAATTCCTATCCGACCGCAGCCGCCATCTTCGCCGCGATGTCGCGCAGGACCGCTTCATCGGCCGCCGCCCGTGTCTTCTTCGACGCCACCAGACAGGCCTGCGAGCGAAGGACGAGGCCATCGCCCAGCACCTTGAGATGATTGGCGCGTAGCGTCGAGCCGGTGGTTGTGATGTCGACGATGACATCGGCCAGACCGGCCGCCGGCGCGCCTTCGGTGGCGCCGAGGCTCTCGACGATGCGATAGACCTGGATGCCGTGCTTCTGCGAGAAGAATTGCTGCGTCAGCCGCCAGTATTTGGTGGCGATGCGCAGCCGCCGGCCATGGCGCTGCCGAAAATCGGCGGCGACGTCGTCGAGATCGGCCATGGTGTCGACATCGAGCCAGATGTCGGGCACGGCAACCACGACATCGGCATGGCCGAAGCCGAGACGGGCGACGATTTCGGCACGGCTCTCCCAGTCGGCGAGGTTTTCACGCACCAAATCCTCGCCGGTGATGCCGAGATCGACGGCGCCCTGGCCGATCTCGCCTGATATTTCGGAAGCCGACAGGAACACCACTTCGACATCATCCAGGCCCTCGACGCGGGCGTGGTATTTGCGCTCGTCGCCGGGCAGGCTGACGGCGAGGCCGGCTTTGGCCAGTACTTCCAGCGCCTGTTCTTTCAGTCGGCCTTTCGACGGGATCGCCAGCGTGATCATGGCGCCGTCTCCCGCAATGCCTCGATGCGATCGAGCCAGACCGAAAAGCCGACGCCGGGGATAGGCGTCTTCGCGCCAAGCAAGGTCAGCAGCCGGTCATAGCGGCCGCCGCCGACCAGCGGCCGGTCGCCATTGTCGGCCGCGATTTCGAAAACCAGGCCGGTGTAGTAATCGAGCGGGCGGCCGAAGGCGGCGTCATAGCGGATTTTATCGGCCGGCAAGCCGTGCGCCTCGATCGCCTTGGCGCGGGCAGCGAACTTTTCCAGCGCGACATCGAGCGACAGCCCGGCGCCGGTGGCGAAGGTCTCCAGTGCCTGGGCCGCGCCATCAAGCGGAACGTCGATCGCCAGAAAATCCTTCAGCGCGGAAAAGGCCTCGCTCGACAGCCGAACGCTGCGCAATTCGGCTTTCTCGATCAGCCGCCGGGCAATGTCGGACGGCGCGCGTCCGGCGGACGCCGACAGGCCCGCCTCTTCCATGCCGCTGGCGATATGGGCGGAAAGACCGTCCAGATCACCGTCGAGGACGAGGGCGGCGACCGGGCCGGAGAGCTGGCTGTTGCGCGGCGGGTTGGCGAGATCGGCGAGTGCCGCCTCAAGCATCGGCGCCGAGCCGAAGGCGCGGGCAAGGCGCATGCGCCAGCCGCGCGGCAGGCCAAGGGCGGCCAGAACCGCCTCGAAAATGGTCTGGTCGCCGAGCGTGATCGCCAATGCCTGGCCAGGCAGCACCAGCGACAGCAGCGCATGCGCATCGGCCACCGAGCGGGCATCGGCTCCGGCGGTATCGCGGTCACCGAGATCCTCGATGCCGGCCTGGAAGAACTCGTTGCCGCCTTCGCGGCGTTGGCGAAACACCTCGCCCAGATAGGAATAACGGCGCGGCGTGCCGGCCTGCGAACTTATGTGATCAAGGCAGACCGGAATGGTGAATTCCGGCCGCAGGCACAATGTCTCGCCGGTCTCGCTTTCGGTGAGGAAGATGCGGCGGCGCAAATCCTCGCCGGCCATGTCGAGGAAGGGGTCCGCCGGCTGCAATATGGCGACCTCGACGGCGTGCGTGTTGCGCGTGGCGAAGAGGTTGGTGATGTCGGTGGAGATGGCGGGGGTGCGGGAGGTCATGGAGCGCCACCTTCCCTTCTCCCCCCGTCGGAGAAGTTGGATCGGCGCGCAGCGCCGAGACGGATGAGGGGTGAGTGACGGAATGAGGCGTTTGCGTTCCCTGGAGCATCCCACATCCGACCTCGCTTCGCGAGGCCACCTTCCCCCACAAGGGGGGAAGGACAAGAGAGGGCTGCGCTCGTCACTTAGACCGTTCCTCAGCCTGCGCCGCCAGGATCTTCCTCACCTCGGAGACCAGTTCGCCCTCCGCCACTGTCACCTGCGCCGGGCGGGCGGCGCGCCATTCGGCGTTGTCGGTGATCTCGGCGGACATGCGCGCGCCTTCGATCAGGTCCTTGATCTGCAGCTCGCCCTTGGCGCGCTCGTCGCCGCCCTGGATGATGGCGACCGGGCAGCCGCGGCGGTCGGCATATTTGAGCTGCGCCTTCATGCCGGCGCCGCCGAGATACATTTCGGAACGGATGCCGGCGGCGCGCAGCTCCGCCACCATCTTCTGGTAGCGGCCGAGGCTGTCGGTGTCCTTGTCCATCACCAGCACGACGACAGGCGCGATCACGTCCGAGGCGTCGAGCTTGCCGAGGTTCTTCAGCGCCGTCATCAACCTGGAGACGCCGATGGAAAAACCGGTCGCCGGCACCGGCTCGCCACGAAAGCGGGAAACAAGGCCATCGTAGCGCCCGCCGCCACCGACCGAACCGAAGCGCACGATCTGGCCGTCTTCGTTGGGGATTTCGGCCAGAAGCTCGGCTTCGAGGACGGGGCCGGTGTAGTATTCGAGGCCGCGCACGACGGAGCGGTCCATGGCAATACGGTCCTCGCCATATCCTGCCGCCCTGACCAGCGCTTCAATCGTGGCGAGTTCGCCGACGCCTTCCTGGTAAATGGCGTTCGAACTGACCATGGAATCCTGGCCGGCCTGTATGGTCCTCGCAGTCGCGAGAAGAACCGCCTCGGCTTGCCCGTTGTTCAACCCGGCGCCCTTGGCGAAGTCGCCTTCGCCCTCCCTGCCGCCGTCCCAGCGGCCCGGGCCAAGCAAAAGCTTCACGCCTTCCGGCCCGAGCTTGTCCAGCTTGTCGATCGCGCGCAGGACCGTCAGCCGGCGGCCGCCATTCTCCTCACCGCCGAGGCCGATCGCCTCCAGCACGCCATCCAGCACCTTGCGGTTGTTGACGCGGATGACGTAGTCGCCGCGCTTGATGCCGAGCGCTTCCATGACGTCGGCCATCATCATCGCCATCTCGGCGTCGGCGGCCACGCCCGGCGTACCGATCGTGTCGGCGTCGAACTGCATGAACTGGCGGAAGCGGCCGGGGCCTGGCTTCTCGTTGCGGAACACCCAGCCGGAGCGATAGCTGCGGTAAGGCTTGGGCAGGCGCTCGTAATTCTCGGCGACGAAACGGGCCGTCGGCGCGGTCAGGTCGTAGCGCAGCGACAGCCACTGGTCGTCGTCATCCTGGAAGGAGAACACGCCTTCGTTCGGCCGGTCCTGGTCGGGCAGGAATTTTCCGAGCGCGTCGGTGTATTCGATCAGCGGCTGGTCGGCCGGTTCGAAGCCATAAAGCTCATAGACCAAGCGGATCGTCGCCATCATCTTCTCGACGGCGCGGATGTCCTCGGCGCTGCGGTCGGCAAAACCGCGCGGCAGTCGCGCTTTCGTCTTTTCCGATTTGTCGGCCATGAGCTGGTGTCTTTTTTGCTAAGTAATCGATGACATATTGCGAGTGGGCGTGTCCTAACCGAAGCGGCGAGGACCAGCAAGGGTTTGCACCCTCTCTACGAGGTGGCTAGGAACAGTTCGATAGCTTTGCAAGTACAGCGCCGCCCCTCATCCGCCTGCCGGCACCTTCTCCCCGTATAGTGACGGGGAGAAGAGAGCTGAACGCGGACTCGGGCATTCTTCTTGCAACCTGGACGACTAGCGAAACCATCGACGAGGGCGTCCTTCTCCCCGTCGCTATACGGGGAGAAGTGCCCGGTGTCCGAACCGGATAGATAGGTAACAGAATGGACTGATTAGATGGGTGACAGTTTTCTTGTCCGCCGGGAGGA
>NZ_JBVVQX010000011.1:106333-248415 GCF_055811675.1 Mesorhizobium sp. WSM4808 | reverse complement strand
GGGGGGGGGGGGGGGGGGTGGGCCGCCGCAAGCACAAGCTAATATATGACCGGCTTTAATGCCTATGGTGTGATCGCGGAATCGCTTGACGGGCAGTCTAGGCCATCGGGACTAATTGCTGCGCTTTCATTCTGCCAGTAGCTTGTAGGTCTGGTCATTTAGCCACCTTTGTGCCCAGATTGGTCGGCACGCTCACCGTCACCGGTGCTTGGTAGTTGATCGTGCCGACCTCCCTTTTTGCTACGTGGAATCGATGCCCCTGTGGCAACCGAAGAAATTGGCGAACGCGCCGCATTGAAGCTAGTCCGAGCGCTGGCGAAGGCCATTATTGAGACCGTGGAGCGTTTGACGCGAAAATAGTTGTGCCGGATAATAACGGGCGATTGTACGTTTCCGACAATCCACAATCCAGAACTATTAGACACAGTCAAAATATCGCAGTATAGCGGCCGATTCCGCGAGGCTTTTAGCGGCTTTAAAGCCCGCTATCGCCCCTTGATGGTGGGCTATTTCTTAGCAGACCAAAGTCTTATTCTTGAAATCCAATGGTCTGATACATGCATTTCACTCCCTTTACGTTCATTGGATGTTCTATTAGTTTAGAAAATACTTATATAACATTGGGCGACAGACGAAATAGGCCCGCCACTGAGGACACAACTACAGCGGCGGGCCTTGCTTTTGAGGCTTGGCCGGGGTTGGAAGCCAAGCTGCAAACCCAACTTCGATTTCAGAAACAGGTTCCAGCCTTATGAAAAGATTTAACGCTTGCCGGCTTTTGCAGGTAGGCCCGCCGCTGAGGTCACAGCGACGGGCCCTGCACCAGAGCTTGGACTTGAGGGAGGGAGTGTTCTCACACCATGCAAATTCCGAACTTCGCTTGCGGATGCATGTTCCTCACGTCGGTTCGAAAAGGGATTGTCGTGGTCATCGATTTCGGTTGTGACACCCGAGCCCGCCGGCAGCATCATGCAGGCGGCAGGCCCAATGAAGAGCTCGCGACGGGGAGCGGCCGGTCGTTGCAGCCCGGGCGCGTTTCACTCCTCCCGGAATGCTCGCTGGATCTGATCGGCCAGGGGCTTGACGAGATAGGACAGCATCGTGCGGCTGCTGGTCGAGAAGAACACCTCGACCGGCATGCCGGGCGCCAGGGTCAGTCTTTTGAGTCTGGCAAGTTCCGTGCGCGGCAAAACGATATGCACGGTGTAATAACCGGCGCCGGTGCGCTCGTCGGTGCTGAGATCGGCGGAGATCTTGCTGACGGTTCCGTTGAGTTCAGGCGTTGTGCGCTGATTGAAGGCCGAAAGCCGCAGCGTCGCCTCCTGCCCCTGTTTCAGCTGATCGATGTCCTGTGGCGCGACACGGGCTTCGACGGTCAGTTGGTCCGCGACCGGCACGATGAGCATGACCGGTTCGCCCGCAGTGATGACACCCCCAATCGTATGTACGGCAAGCTGAAGGACGACGCCGGCCTGCGGGCTGCGAATGTCGATGCGCTTGAGCTGGTCTTCGGCCGATACCTTGCGTTCGACGAGTTCCGAGAGTTTTGCCTGGACCTCACGCAGTTCGGTGGCGACTTCGCTGCGCAGATCCTGATCGATCTGGATGATTTGCAGGCGGATTTCCGACGTGTGGCCTTTCGACTGCGCTATCGCGGCGGTCAGCTGCCCATGTTCAGCCTCCAGCCGCACGGCCTCGCGCTCGAGAGCGGTGATGCGATCGATCGAGACCAGCTTGCGCTGCCATAGTGTGCGCATGCCCGCGAGCTCGGTTCCGATCAGCTTGATTTCCTGGCTCTTGGCGTCCTTTTGCTCGGTCAGGCCGGAGACTTCTTCGGCGAGCTGGGAGATACGTTCCGCCAACTGCGCCTTCTGGCCAGCGCGTGCCTGCCGGCGGAACTCGAAGAGCGACTGCTCTCCGGCCATTGTGCCGCTGACATCCGGATCGTCCCGCCGAGACATCAGCGACGGCGGAAAACCGATGGCGTCCGCACCGTCGCGCTCGGCCTTGAGACGTGCCAGGCGGGCATCGAGTTCATCCGCGCTCTTGGTGACAATGGCCAGATTGGCGCGGGTGACGGTTTCATCGAGATGAATCAAAACCTGTCCCGCTTGCACGGCATCGCCTTCGCGCACGAAGATCTGGCCGACCACGCCGCCGGTTGGATGCTGCACCTTTTTGACGCTGGAATCGACAACCAGCTTTCCCGAGGCAATGACTGCGCCGGAGAGGTCGGTCACCGCTGCAAGGCTGCCCGCTCCACCGACCAGAAGGATGGAGGTCGCAACGCCGCCGAGCAGATAACGTCGAATGGTCCGATCGATCACCGATGTCGCCCTCTCCGCCATCAGAGCGCCGCCTCTTCAGGACTTGAGACAACTTTTAACGGAACACTGATGGGGCGGGTCACCTTGGTCATGATCTCATTCTTCGGGCCAAAGGCCTGGATACTGCCGTTCGTCATGACAAGGATCTGGTCAAGGCTTTGCAATGCACTCGGGCGATGCGCCACCACGATGGCCATGCCGCCTCTGTCGCGCACGCCCTGGATCGCCGCCGTCAAGGCGGCTTCGCCGTCGGCATCGAGATTGGAATTCGGCTCGTCGAGTATGACAAGAAACGGATCGCCATAGAGAGCACGCGCCAAGGCGACCCTCTGTCGCTGGCCCGCCGAAAGCGCCGACCCGGCCTCGCCGATACGCGTTTCATAACCTTCAGGCAGGTGAACCACCAGATCATGAACACCGGCGGCGCGCGCGGCGGCCAGTATCTTGTCCGAGGGGGGCTGGGGTTCGAAGCGAGCTATGTTCTCGGCAATGGTGCCATCGAACAACTCGACATCCTGCGGCAGATAACCGACATGCTTGCCGAGTTCTTCCGACGACCACTGGTCGAGCGTCGCACCGTCGAGCCTGACGGTACCGCGCACTGGCAGCCAGACACCGGCGATCGCTCTGACGAGCGAGGATTTTCCCGAAGCGCTCGGACCGATGATGCCGAGGCCGGCGCCCTTCTGCAGCACGAAGCCCGCATCCTGGACGACAAGGCGACGCTCGCCCGGCGGCGCCACACTGATGCCCTCTACCGAGAGGCGAAACGACGGTGGCGGAAGCGAGACACTTGTTGCTGCCTCGGGCAGCAGCCCCAGAAGCTGAGTCAGGCGCGCCCAGGCCTGTCGGGCGCTGACGAAGCTCTTCCAATGCGCGATCGCGAGTTCGATCGGTGCCAGCGCTCGGCTCATCATGATCGAGCTGGCGATCATGATGCCGCCCGTCGCCTCCTGATGGATGACGAGCCAGGCGCCGATCGCCAGGATGCCGGATTGAAGCATCATGCGCACGACTTTCGATGTCGTTCCGAGCGTCCCCGCCAAATCGCTCGCCTTGGCATTGGTGCTGAGATAGTCGGCGTTGATGCCTGACCAGCGCTCGGCGATGCGTGGGCCAAAACCCATTGCCTGAAGCACCTCGACATTGCGGCGCGTCGCCTCCGCCAGCGTGTTGCGCGCAGCGGCCTGCGTGTTGGCACGTTTCGCGGGCTGCCTGGTGCGCACCTCCGCAAGCAAGGTCAGGCCAAACAGAATGACGGCGCCGAGCAGCGCGGTCATGCCGATCCAGAAATGGAACAGGAAACAGATTGCGAGGTAAAGCGGCATCCAAGGCAGGTCGAACAGCGCGGTCGGCCCAGCGCTCGACAGGAACGACCGGACCTGATCGAGGTCCCGCAATGATTGCAAGCCATCGCCGGTGAGCTTCGTGCGCAACGGCAGACGCATCAGTGCGATGTAGACCTGCCCGCTGAGCCGCGCATCGAGCGCCATGCCGATACGCACCAGCAGCCGCGATCGGATCAGTTCGAGGACGCCCTGAAAGACGAACAGCGTGCCCGCAAACACGCAAAGGCCGACCAACGTCGGCACGCTGCGGCCGGGAATGACGCGATCGTAGACCTGCAGCATGAAGAACGAGCCGGTCAGCGCCAGGACGTTGACGACCCCGCTCATCAAGGCGATGCCGACGAATGCCCGGCGAAAGGAAGCGAATATCGCCGTGAGCGTCGTTCGCGGCGGCTCAGATGGATGGATGTGAGACATCTTCCTTCACCTCGGGTCCAGCGCGGGCGTAAGCGGCAATGAACGCGTCCAAGACCGGTTGGCGAAGGGTGTCGGTTTCACTCCATCTTTCAGCATGGCACCTAGATGAACCAATCATTCAGCGCGTAGGCATGGACATAGTCGACGTGCATTTCAGAAGGGGTGGCAAGCCCGTCGGCGGGCGCTCCCGCCATGCCGCCGACAGCCTGGTCGACCAGCATATACATTGGCTTGTGCATGTCGGCAGGCGTTGGTGCGCGGGCAACTTCGACATCGTCGAAATACCAGACCAGCTCGCTTGGGGTCCAAAGCACCCCATATTTGTGGAACCCTTCGGTATCCGCTGCATATACGGTCGAGGTCACTTTCGTATGCGACCCCGTCGCATTCGAGTGGCTGGTCAGGGTGAGCTTGTTGGGATCCTGGCCGACCATCTCCACGGCGTCCAGTTCCGGCGGCCAGGAGCCATCCGCCGGAAGAAGCCAGAAGGCCGGCCATGCACCCTGCTTTTCGGGCATGTCGGCTCGAATTTCGAAATAACCGTAGGTCTGTGCGAAGGAATGGTAGGTCGTCAACAGACCTGACGTGTAATCATAGTTGTTTATGTAGGGCTTGATCGCGTCGGGAGCCCGGGCGGCCGTAATGGTGAGAACACCGTCCTGGACGCTGAACGGGTTGACCGAACTCGTGGGGGCGTAGCTGGTGTCGATATACCACTGAAGCTCGCTGTTGGTGGTGAGCGTGCTGCCGTTCGGAGCACCCCACCAGAAGTTCGTATCCCAGGTCCCGCCAGAACCGCTGTGCAGGTTCAACGTATTGAACTCGTCCGAGAAGGTGAGCGTCAGATGCGACTTGTCCAGGGCGAGATCGAACTGGTTGGCGCTGAACTGGTCGATGGTCTTGTTGGCGAAGACGAGAAACTCGGTTGGCGACAGGGTGAGTCGGACGTTCGATCCCGACTGCACCATGTTGGCATGCACCTGGTCGAAGGAGGTGAAGCCGTAGCCTCCGACGCGCACGGTGTCGTCGGCGCCGAAGTCGAGAATGAGGTCGCTGCCATTGCCCGTTTTGACGACAAAAATGTCAGCGCCGGAGCCACCCTTGAGAACATCGTCGCCTTTCAAGCCGTCGAGCGTCTGCTGGCCGGAACCGCCGACGATGATATTGTTCAGAGCGTTTCCGAAGGCATATTGTTTATCGCCCGTGACAGTCAGATTCTCAAAATTCGCCGGCAGCCTGTAGCTCATCCAGGTCGAGATCGTATCGATGCCCTCGTTGGGCAGCTCCACCGCTTTGTTTTTCGCGGAGTACAGGTAGTAAATATCGTCGCCCTTGCCGCCATACATCGTGACGCTGACGCTGCCGTCGCCATACAGCGAATCGTTATAGATGCTGCCGTAGAGGGCCGGGCCCGAATTCGTTGCCGAGTACCACTTTGCGGAGGACCCACTATAGGGGAGCGGAACACCCTTGGCGTTGGTTACGGTGGCCATTTTACTCACAGCTCCGTTGGTTTGTTCCAAGCCCTAACACGATGGAAGGCAAAAGGAGCCGATACGTTTTGTCTTCCAACGTGGGAGGGTTACCAAAGAGTAAATGCGGAGGGTCCGGGCGCGTCCGTCAGGCCGTCAGTGGGGAACTTGAGACTGTTTTCGACGGCGCACTCAAACCACAATGAAGGCGTCCGAAAGGGGCGGCGAACTTGCGCCAGCAACGCCGGCGTTAGCGGGCCGCCGGCGATGGAGGCCGCTCCGGGTTGACGGTTGCACACCGTCTCGCAGGGCGCAGGCGGCCCTAGCTGCCGAAACACTGGCGTCATCCCTCGCAGTTCAGAGCCCAAGGGTCTGGCCTGTTTCCATCTGAAGGAAATCTGCCGACGAATTCCGGAACACCGCGTCTTGGAACGCGTCGACGGCAGAGCCGTGGGTGACATCGACCAGCACGGCCGCTGCGGCTTCAACCTTGTCGGCCGCTTCGTCAACCTTGTTGAAACGCATCAGCATTCGATCGTGGAGCATCGACAACCGCGTGGCGTGATAAAGCACGCTGCGCTTGTGGTAATCCGAGTCCAGCGGCTCAAACAGTATTGTCATGACGGCAACTCCTCGCCATTTCATGTCCATTCGGGGTGATTTGGAGGCCGCCCACGTATAGATATTGGTCTGGCGCTCCCGGGGCCTCCGTCACGCGCTGTTGAGCTGCCCGGATCCTGCAGCACAGGGCGATATTCACCACGCCATTTTTCCTGTCCGTTCCTTCCTCTGCGCGCTTCAACGATTTCTCGGCGCGTTTGACGCGCAACCTTGAACTGCCAAGTTCGAAATCAAGAATTTCAGCCATCGTTCCGCTTCCTATGCGGTTGCGGTCCCTCGGCTGATAATTACGGCTGTTCTGTTTGGTTCCGGCCAATCGCGACTCGGCTCCAGATTTTACAGGAGCCAGGCCGATCTGGCCCTGCCGATTTAAATCTCTCCGGCAATGGGCTTGAGCGCATCTTCTGTCGCAGGCTCCAGCGGGACGTCGGCGACGTTCCGGAGCATCAAAGCGGCGCGCCGAAGGACGATCTGAAATCCGCCCCGTTCGAGGTCTTGCCGGAGATTGCCAGTGACATAGTTCGCCTGCGCCAAATGGCCGACCTTGTGGTCGTGTGCGGTGGCGATGGTTCGGTGTCGGCGGCGGCGATGGCTGTAGTGGAAAGCCGCCTGAGCGTGGCGGCATGTAAGTCCGCGTCATGTCCAGGGGCGCGATCTAGGCAGATACGGCCGAGACGGTATCTCGCTCGCGGAGATACGATGTCGCGCGCTATGGTACTTCGCTTACCCAAACGGATATGACTCTTGGGATCTGATTCCCCTGCGATAGTCCCGCCAGTCCAGAATGAGGCGGGCCACCATGACTTCTTGGCTCCAATGACTGAGTACCCGCGCCTTGCCTACAGCATGAAAGCCGTTCGCAAGGCAGGCGACCGGCTGGCAAAACCTATTCAGTTCGGACGAGACATCACTGTCGGCCAGTATGTGGACGCACTCGAAATCTTTTCAATCGCCAATAGCTGGCGCGACTCGCACTTTCTGCCGATGCGCAGCGTTCGGTTCTCTGTCCGACATCACATAAGAGCCCTGCGACTGGAGGGCGACATGGCATCCCGGCCAAAGCGCATGGCATCCATTCGTCGGAAGCTTCGAGAGTCCACCACCAATTTGGACACCATGAACGACATCTGCGGTTGCCGAGCGATCATGGCCGATATCAAAGGTGTTCGCTCGCTTCTCGCATCGATGCGAGACAAGTTCCCCCATGAGATCCACTCTAGGGAGTTTAACTATATCGATGAGCCGAAGCCGGACGGGTATCGAAGTCACCATATTGTTTTCAAATACCGATCCCGAGATGCCGACACCGAGGCTTTCGATGGACGACGCATCGAGTTGCAAGTTCGTACCAAGCTTCAGCACTCATGGGCAACTGCGGTTGAGGCTGTCGGGCTATTCCGGGGCCAGGATTTGAAGCACGGAGAGGGCGACCAAGATTGGCTTCGCCTTTTCCAGCTTATGTCGGCGGAATTCGCGCACGTTGAGCAGTGCCCCGTTCATGTAAGTGTTCCGGATCACAATGACCGGGTTCGAGAATTGCGGGATCTCAACAAGCGTATAGATGCGATCGGCATACTAGAAAAAATCAATAATACTACCCGCTGCCAAGAGAATTTTATACAGAAAGCGGAAGAAACTAGATACTTTTTGCTTCAATATGGGAAAGATCATAAACTGACTATCGATAATTTCGAGTCAATTATATCAGGCGCACGGAAATTGAAAGAGATCGAGCAAAAAATCGAGCTAAGGGGCAGTGAGGTGAAGGCTGTCTTGGTCGAGGTGGATAAGAAAGAAAAGCTTGCTGAAATGTATCCGAACTACTTCGGAGACGTTTACTTATTTTCTCGTAATCTGAAATCCATCTGCTCGGGAAAAGCGGCTACCGAATACAGTTAGCCTGCACTGGGCCGGCTTAAGCGGCGTCGCTTCCGTATGAAGTAACCCGAGCGTTTGCCGACGATACCATCAAGGCTGCGACCGGCCCACGCATCGTCGTTCATGCCAGGGGCTGCGCGTGAATTATGGCGGAAGCCATATTCGGAGAGGTAGCGGTGCAGATGCTTTCTGCGCAGGGCTGATAGGTGCCACGCATGCCACGCTTGAATATGCTGATGCGCCGGGTATTTTGGCAGTGTTTACTCAGCCGCCGGGGCAGGTCATTCCGATCTTGGGGTGACATCGAGCGATCGCGGCAGTCTGGCGAGTGCGGAGCGTTTCGTCGATCTTGCGCACGTGAGCGGAACCGATGACCGTGACAAATTCACCGTTTAATCGAGCATGGCCTCGACGGTGGCGACAAAGTCGTCGAGCGAGCGATCCCCGCGAATCTCGATGCGTGGGAGGTCGATGGGATCGCAATTAAGGTCCGCCGGCCCGTGTCTGCTGCCGAAGCCGATCCGATAGCCGGACTCCTTGGCCAGTCTGCCGAGCCGTCGGTCGGTGACAGAGAAGGGTGCCGCGAACGCCGAGGTTGGCCGACCGGTCCAATGTTCGATGAACATACGAGAGCGCAGCAGTTCGGCGGCCAAGTCAGAACTCGACAGACCATCGATCGCGCGATGCGTCGCGAGATGGCTTCCGAAGAACGCACCTTCGGCGGCGAGCCGCCGCACCGTCCCGGCATCCATAAGCTGCGTCGGCGGACCGTTTTCGGAATCCCACTGCGCGCTTTCACCCACCAGATCAGTCACCAGGAACACTTCCGCTGTCAGGTCGTTCGCGCGCAAGGTTGGCCAGGCATGGTCGGCAAAATTCTGGAAGCCGTCATCGAAGGTGATGAGCACTGGGCGGCCAGCGAAAGGCTGACGGTTGGCGATGGACCGTTCCAGTTGCTCGGACGTGGTCGCGTGAAAGCCATTGGCGCGCAGCCATGCCATCTGGCTGGCGAATGCGGCGGGCGTTAGCCGAAAACGGGCGAGGGCGGCCGGACCTTCTTCGGCGACGCTGTGGTACATGAGGACAGGGATACGTGGCCGCCGCTCGCTGCGCGCGACGTCGCGGCGCAAGGCCCGCGCCCCGCCCCAGACGATATTTCGGGCGACCCCGAGTCCGATAGGCGCGCGGATCGGCGCATGATCAATCCTCGGTTCCGTCACCACATCGTCCGGTGACAGGCGGCGGAATCGGTCTATGCGATAGAGCTCGGTCTGGATCGACTGCTCGAGGACGAGACCTTCGGTCGCTGCAAGCGCCTCTGAGATCGCTTGTGCCCCGAATGTGTTCCAGTCGAAGCCCGTCCTTTCAACATTGTCACGCAGCACGAATGCGTGGGCGCTGATGAAACTGCCGCCAGGCGCCAACGCCTCTGCGAATTTTTTGGCAATGCGCCGCAACTCGGCGAGATCATCCAGATAGTAGAGCACTTCCGAACAGAAGATCAGATCCATCTCACCCGGCAGCGTGTCGGCGGAGAAATCCAGTACGCCGAATTCAATATTCGGCTGATCGCTGCATCGCGCGCGGGCCCGTCCGACGGCTATGGCGGAGATGTCGGTTGCGGTCAGATGGCCCACTCGCGGCGCCAGCTGCCGCGTGAAGTGGCCTTCCGCGCAGGCGAGCTCAAGCGCCCGTCCGATGGGACCCGCAGGCAGAATCTCGAGCTGCCGCTCATATTTTTCCTGCTCATAGGACGAACCGTAGTTCCAGGGATCCTCGGTCGCGAAATAGCCATTCCAGAACGACGTGCGATCCTTGTCGTGCCTGTGCCGTGCGCGGCGCGGCGCCGCGGGAGGCTCCGCTGGTTCGGCGCTCGACCGGGCCAATTCCCGCGCTTGCGCAGCCAATCGCGCGAGTTTGCCGAAGTGGCTGTCCGGATCAGGCCCGCGTTCGGCTGTGCCTGACAATGCCCCGGCTGGAAGCGTGTTCGGAGTGTTGGCGCCAGCCTCTTTTTGCGGTGCGAAATTCCGGATCAGTTCAATCCAATGATCCCTTGTCACTGTCCCGAGCACGCCGAATTGTACGACGGCCTCGATGTGGCCATCCATCATCAGGTAGGCATAGATTTGGTCGATTCCTTCCGGCAGTTCGGTCGAGGTCGGATTTCGAGCGTCGACGCGGATTCCAAGTGTTCGCGCCAGCCTGCGCGGCGCGCCAAGATCGTCGGCGTCGAGAAGCATTTGCTCAAGCTGATACTGGATGCGGCGAGCCGCCGCGGGATTGGCCCAGACCTTGCCGAGTTCGGTAATCAATTCGGTGATGGCGCCGCCGAACCTTCCCCACCTGGCAGCCAGTTGCGCCGGCACAGACAGGCTTCCCACCGCAAGGCCGTTGACGGCTACCTTGGCGATCTCACTCGCCCACTTGCGTCCGGCCGGAAGCGCGCGCAGGGACTGCGGGTTGATCGAGCCCGAGCCGCCGCCGCAATCCGACGCGGCGCTCCAAAATGCGAACCACGCGAGTGCTTCGGAAGCGGTGCGGCCATCCGCCGAGTTCGCTCCGTTGGCGTGGATAGTCACCGGGTGTTTGACTCTGGAGTCGGCAGAGAAGCCACGGGCGATCACGATTTCCGCGTCGGCCAGCATCTGAGATGAATTGCGGGTGAGCGAGTTGGAGCTAGCCCGGTAAAAGGCGAGCGGCTCGTCGACCATTACCCAATTTCTGCCGAGACGGGCGAGGCGCTGCCACAGATCCCAGTCCTCGCATGTGCGCAGCGACACATCGAAACCGCCTAACTCGACGATTGTCTCCCGGTCGACCAGCAGCGCGTGAGTGGCGATGGCACACCGGCGGGCAAATGTTTCAAAGGGCTGGACCGCAACCTCTGACGAGACGCTCAACGGAATAAGTTCGCCATCGGGCGTCACGCACTGAGAGCCGCAATAGGCGGCCACTGAATCGGGCGCGGCCTCCAGTGCGGCTAGCATTTTCGCGAGGAAGCTGGCGTCTACCCAATCGTGTGCATCCAGAAACATGAGCCAGTGGCCGCGCGCCGCCGAAATCCCGCTATTGCGCGCGCCGGCGGGGCCATGCGCGCAAGAACTCAACGTCCGAAATCGGGCATCTTGCTCCACATAACCGGCAATGATCGCGGGGGTGCGGTCCGCGGAGGCGTCGTCGACGATGATCGCCTCCCAATCCACGATTTCCTGATCGAGGAGGCAATCGAGTGCGCGCGCCAGCGTTACCTCTGCGTTGTGCGCAGGAACCACGACTGAAACCAATGGATTATGCGCCATGCCGTCTTACCCACGCCTGGTTCGAAGGTGCAAGAGTCCCAAGACATAGCCGGCGATTTCCCGCCAAAGGAAACGGTCATCGAGGATGCTGCGTCCAAACAGTCTCCCGTGACCTCTTCCGAGCCGTCGCGCCTCCATTTGGCTGCAGGGCGAGCTTGCTCCTGTCCTGCTAGCGACGTTAGAAGCCTGGCGCAGCATTTCATCCGTGCCGCCGAGATCGGGCGCCGGCTGTCGCAGATGCACGTCAAAACCAACATGCCGCATACTCATGTCCCTGAAATCGGCACCATGACCACAAGCTGCGGTCCCTGGCACTTGGCTATGGCAAACTGGCGTCCTTTGCAATCGACGACGCAACAATGCAAGCCCACTGAAGCTTTGGTTGAATGACTGCCAGCTATTGGGGCCTATTGCTCTCTCCTATCGACCGAAACACCGCGATTCCGGGCTGCATTCTCGATCGGCGATTCCTCGTGTGAAAAGAAGATTCTCCTTCTACTGTTGAGCTCGCGCCGGAAGCTGATGGTGGCAGTATATAGCGGAGCGAGAGGCAATATGCTGCCCGCTGGAACAGCTATTTTAGCAATTTCTAATAAAAAATTGTTACTTAATTCCATCTAAATAGATATACATAATGCCATTGTATCACTCGGCTTCATAGTAGATTTCGCCCGATAACCAATTAGGTTAAATGGCTATGGTTGCTATCACAGGGAGGGCGAGAGCAACACCTAGCGGTACTGGTGCTTTTTCTGCCAGTCCAAGAGGTGTAAAAAGAGCACCCAAATTGGCTTGCGCCAAGAAGATTCCGGCTTGCAGGTCGCGGATTTTGCTGGCATCTTCATCTGTTTATGGGTCTCTGCACTGTGGCAGGTGTTCAAATAGAGGGGTATAAGGATGGCCAAGGAATCTTCGAGTACTTCGAGTGCCGTTTCCTCCGCAAACAAGGCGGACGCAAATTTGATTGGTAATGCAGACGGAAGCGGGCTGAACTTCATGGCGGCCCAGGTTCGCGAAAACGGGGGCGCCGGCGACGCCGTAGGTGTCGACAAGATACGCGATCTGCTGTTCGGCAACCAGATGCAGGACTATGACCGCCGTTTTTC
Organism: Mesorhizobium sp. WSM4808; assembly: GCF_055811675.1. Taxonomy (NCBI): domain Bacteria; kingdom Pseudomonadati; phylum Pseudomonadota; class Alphaproteobacteria; order Hyphomicrobiales; family Phyllobacteriaceae; genus Mesorhizobium; species Mesorhizobium sp. WSM4808. The sequence continues at coordinate 235,946 of NZ_JBVVQX010000011.1, read as the reverse complement.
CAAGCTTGAAGAACGGGTGTTGCAACGCTTCAAGGATGTCGAATCCGAAGCCAAGCGCAATCTTGAGATGTACGAGTCAAATGCAAAGAAGCAGATCGATTCGCTCGCGGCGCAATTGCGGAACGAAAAAGACTCACGAGCCGATGCCGACAAGGAGATTGACCGGAATCTTCGCGAGCAAAACCAGGCACTTGAAAAGCAGGTGCGTGCGTTGTCGGATCAATTGAGCGCGCTTGAGCGGGACGTTTCGGACCGGATAAATCGAAACGATCATTTGCTGCGTGAGGAAATCAAGCAGAAGAATGAAGGCGTTCAGATGCTGATTGAGAAAATGTTTGCCGATCTCAGCAACGTTAAGACCGACCGAAATCTTTTGGCTGGCCTGTTTGTAGAGGTTGCGAAATGTCTGAATCAGGATCCCGTCGGCAGCAAGGGCAACTCGGATCGTAGCTGGAAAGTGAGTTGATGGGACCTTGACGTCAACCGTCGACCCAATCAGTCTTCCACAAAGAACAGCCTCGAACGATACAGAAATTGATCGCGAGGCTCTGGCTCGTCTTTTGGTCGAAATTGCCCGGAACGTTGATCCGGACTATCGTGCGCGTTTCGACGGAGTCCCAACCGCCGATCCTCGCATGGAAACGCTGCGCCAGTTGCTGGTCAGCCGCGAAATTTCGGAGCTTTCACGAGTTACGCATCTGCTGGACGAACCCGAGCAGCTTGCGGCAGCAGTGGGCGACATTCTTCCCAGTGCGGCCGCGCGAGCGCCTCATGCGCAGCTCGGCGAGGCGCTTGCGCCTGCTGTCGAAAGGGCTGTGCAACGGTCAATCCAGAAGAGCCCGCGCACACTGACGGATATATTATACCCGGTGTTTCTGCCGGCAATTCGCAAGTCGATCGGGGAAAAGATCGACCAGACCTTTCAGTCGCTGAACGAAACTCTAAGACATATATTTACCTGGCATGGGCTCAAGTGGAGATTTGAATCTTGGAGGACAGGAGCAAGCTTTTCGGAAGTTGTTCTTAAGCACTCTCTTGTTTATCGTATAGAGCATGCCTTTCTCATTCACCGCAATTCCGGTCTTTTGATAGCGCATGTAACCGCCGATAATGCAACGAGCGAAGATCCTCAACTCATCTCTTCGATGCTTAGTGCAATTCAGGATTTTGTGAAGGACTCATTTAACGAGAAAGAGCAGAGCGGCCTGGACACAATTCGTTTTGGCGACCTTCGTCTCTGGTCAGAAGTTGGACCGTTTGCGACCCTGGTTTCGGTGATCCGGGGAAATCCGCCAGAGGGATTGCATGAAATACTTCGCGATGTATTGCTTCGCATCCATGAGGAATCCTCACAGGCTTTAGAGCAGTTTGACGGCGACGGTTCGCAGTTGGCTAGCGTAGAGGCGCAGTTGCAGACCTGCGTCGAGCTCAAGCAGGAGGAATCAAACGAGGGATTTCCGTGGCTGGTGGCGGCCGTTGCCCTGCTGCTTTTGAGTCTGGCAGGCGGTTGGTACTTTCTTTCCTGGCAATCAGCGCAGCGCTGGCAAGCTTATGTATCGCGCTGGCAGGCTTACGTGTCGCGACTGGAGGCCCAGCCGGGCATCATCGTTGCCGAACAACAGGCGCGCGACGGCCAATTCTATATTGCCGGCCTGAGAGACCCGCTTGCCGCCGACCCGCAGACCCTGTTGTCTGGAACTGAGGTCGATCCCGCCCAGGTTCATTCGCAGTGGCAATTCTATCAGAGCCTTGAACCGGAGTTCGTGCTGAAGCGGCTGAAGGCGTCGCTGGCTCCGCCGGATTCAGTACGACTATCAATCGACAATGAGCGCATCGTTGCCGAGGGTGAGGCCCCCGACACCTGGATAGATCGGGCGCGTGCAGCGGCCCGACAGCTTTCGGCAGGCGGACCGGAATTCGACATCTCCAAGGTTCGTGACGTAAGCCCCGAAGTACTCGAGGCGGAGCGCTGGCAGGCCTACGTGTCGCGACTGGAGGCACAGCCGGGCATCATCGTTGCACAACAAAAAATACGCGATGGCAGATTCTATATTGCCGGCCTGAGAGACCCGCTTGCCGACGACCCGCAGTCGCTGTTGTCTGGAACGCAGGTCGATCCCGCCCGGGTCCATTCACAGTGGCAATTCTATCAGAGCCTTGAGCCGGAGTTCGTGTTGAAACGGCTGACGGCGTCGCTGTATCCACCAGATACAGTACGACTTTCGATCGTCAATAATCGCATCATTGCCGAGGGCGAAGCTCCCGACACCTGGATAGATCGGGCGCGCGCAGCGGCCCGACAGCTTTCGGCAGGCGGACCGGAATTCGACATTTCCAAGGTTCGTGATGTCAGTCCCGAAGCACGCGCGGCGGAGCACTGGCAGTATTATGTGTCGCGACTTGAGGCCCAACCGGGAATTATCGTCGCCCAACAATCGACCAGGGGTGGACATTTCTATATTTCCGGCCTGCGAGACCCGCTTGCCGCCGACCCGCAAGCTCTGCTGTCCGGAACGGAGGTCGATCCTGCCCGCGTTCATTCACAGTGGCAATTCTACCAGAGCCTTGATCCGAAGTTTGTGGTGAAGCGGCTGACGGCGTCGCTGACGCCGCCGAAATCGGTCCGACTTTCGATCATCCAGGGTCGCATCGTTGTCGTGGGCGAGGCTCCTGCCGCCTGGATCAACCGGGCGCAGGCCGCCGCTGAACAACTTTCGGCGGACGGAGTGGTTCTGGATGTCTCGCAGCTGCGTGAACTGGACCTTGCAGAGCTCAATCATTTGAGAGAGGCCATCCAGACGACCGATATTTTCTTCTCTTCCGGCAAAGTTGTGCCGGGACCAGAGCAGACGCCGGTTCTCGACAGATTGGCGGATCAAATAAAGGAATTCGCCCAAAATGCCCGCAAGTCGGGCGTAACTGCGCGGTTCATGTTGACCGGCCATTCGGACACCACGGGCCGTGAGACGGCCAACGCGTCGATCAGCGCCGCCCGCGCCGAGACAGTTCGTGCGCTTCTCAACAAGCGCGGCGTCGCCCCGGAACTGCTGCTGGTTCGGGGCGCGGGTACCTTTGAACCGGCGGTGCCTGAAAATAGTCAGGCTGGTAGCTCCACCAATCGCCGGGTTTCCGTTACGGTAAACCTGGACTAGGGCGGAGCCCAAGATGTTGCAAAAAAAGATCTGTATGCTGGGCGGGTTCTCTGTCGGAAAGACGAGCCTGGTTCGCAGGTTTGTGAAAAGCATCTTTTCAGAAACCTACTTGACCACGGTGGGAGTGAAGATCGACAAAAAGAGTGTCGAACTCCCGGACAAAACAGTGGATCTGATTTTATGGGATTTGGCCGGCGAAGATGATATCGGCTCATTCCGCGTCAGCCATGTGCGAGGTGCGACAGGCCTCGTGCTTGTCGTCGATGGAACCCGCGCCGCTACCCTTACCGCCGCGCTCACGCTGCGCGAGCGGGTCGAGGCTGAATTCGGTGCTATGCCGTTCGTATTGCTTTTCAACAAATCTGATCTGGCCGATCGGTGGGTAATACCGGATAGAGAAATCGACGAACTGAGGCAACGCGGATGGCAGGTCTATCTGACAAGTGCGCTCTCGGGTGAGCATGTCGATGATGCGTTTCTTAAACTCGCTTCGATGGTCACCAAATAGACCATGCAAAGATTGCCAAGAGAGATCGGAAACTGGATTTACGATTTCTTCTACAACGAGCGTGCTATTGCGTATGTGAAAATTGACGCCCAGCTGCGGACAGCGGCGAAGGGCGGTAACGTTAAACATTACGGGCTCTCATCCCTTCGCATCGGTAAGCCTGTTGCCGATCAGCTTGAATTCATGGAAGGTTTGCTGCCTTGCCCGGAGCTTCCATTTCATATGCCTATGGTCGAACTGCCCAGCGGGCGTGTCGCGGACCTTCATCTTTTTGCTGATGATGACTGCGTGTGGCTGCTCTTTCTTGATGCCACTGCCGAACGCGACAACAAGCAGCGGCTTCAACAGAAGGCTTATGAAATGACTCTTCTGCAAGAGAGGGAGCGCCAACTCAACGAGAAGTTACATTCGGCCAATGAGGCGTTGAGGAAGAGTCAGGAGGGATTGTCGCGTGAATACCAGCGCGCCGAATCCCTGCTCCTCAACATTCTTCCGGCGTCGATCGCGGAGCGGTTGAAAGCGCACAAGAAAATTGCAGACAACCACGCAGAGGTGAGTGTGCTTTTTGCCGATATCGTCGGTTTTACGGAAAGAGCGCGCAGCGTCGGAGCGGTGACGACGCTCGCTATCTTGAATTACTTCTTCAAGGCGGCGGATCGGCTCTCGGAACGGCACGGCTGCGAAAAGATCAAGACAATCGGCGATTGTGTGATGGTGGTCGCGGGCCTGCCCACCGCGCGATCCGATCATGCACAAGCCCTCGCGCACTACGCAGTTGAACTGCGCAAGGCGGTCAAACGCGAGAGCTTCGCAGGAGAACCGATAAGACTGAGAATTGGAATTCACTCGGGACCGATCGTCGCTGGCGTCATAGGCAAAAGACGGTTCGCCTATGACTTGTGGGGCGAGACCGTTAATCTCGCCTCGCGTATTCAAACGTCCGCGGAGCCCAGTGAAATCCGTATTTCCGATGCAACGCGCCAACTGCTGGGACCAAAATTTGCTTGTGATCCACTTGAGGAAACGGAATTGCGTGGTGCAGGTCGTGTACGAATGTGGCGGCTCCCAGCCTGATTGTCGCTTGCCGGCGCTGGAGCGCACTGCATCTCAAGCCGCAAATTATTAACGTGAAGATTTGATCAAACGGGACCTCATTGGGCGACTTGCGACACAGCTGACATCAGTTCCTTCGGGTTGGGCGCCCCAAACATGTATCGCCCCCCCTCCGGAACCTCCGTGAAACTCCAGCGGACAATTCCCTGCCTGTCCAGCAGGAATTGACCGACCAATTGTCCGTGTCCTGTTGCGATCATCTGTTCGTCGGCTTCGGTCACTTCGTAAGGGTCCTTCCTATCGAGGATTTCGCTCGCTGCAAAAGGATCCATGGGACCGGGCAACTCGCCTGGTATGTCGACCCGCATATCCTTTGCTGCTGCCATCGAGACCTTGTACGGCCAGTTCGTCTCGTTTTGGGTGAATTCGAGATTGGGTAGTCCAAAAGCACGATGTGAAGCGCGTTCAGGGTCGGAGGCCGCAAGCAGGTTCGGCATCGGGTGGTAGCGGAAATAGAGACGCGCTCGTTCGATCGGCGTGTTGACCACCGTCAGGCTCTCCACGCCCCTTTCACGCAGCTCCGGATCAAGCCGCGCCTGGGCGGCGATGTGGCGCCGGCAGAAGGCACAATGCAGACCTCGAAACAGGCCGACCAGCACTGGTTTTTGCCCGCGAAAGTCATCGAGCGCGATCTTGCCTTCCTGGGTAATGGCGTCAAGCACCAGGTTCGGCGCACGGTCGCCCGGTTGAAGCGGTACCAAGTCACTAGGCGCGGACATTTCCAACCCCTAACCCCGGCTAGTCGAGAAAAGGCAGCACCACAAGCGCTTCCGGGTCGAGCCCGTGCTGGGCGCATATACCCTGCGCCAGGGAAAAGTAGCGTTCGGCCTCGGCCAGATTGTCGAGGTCCAGATTAAGCGTTGCGAGACCATCATAGCACGGAAAGAGCAGTTGGGGCTCGCCCATTTCGCGGGCGACGTCCAGTGCTTCGTGGAACAGGCCAACCGCCAGTTCAGGACGGCCATTGCACTGGTGGATCTGCCCAAGCACGATCAACGGCACCGGCAGGTGCTCGCGCTGGTCGAGCGCCCGGTCGATCTCGATAGCCTTCTCGGCGGCAGGCACGCCCTCCGTTGGACAGCGATCCGTGAAAGTACAACAAGCGACCGCCAGATTGGCGAGGAGGCGGGCCTGGAAACCCAGATCACCAATATGGCGCGCCACGTCCAGACCGCGCCGACAGACCTCCATCGCCTTTGCCGGATCGATAGTCGTGTAAAGCACGCCGAGATTGGTGTAGCCGCGGCAGGCCGCACCCAGCAGACCGGCGGCTTCGGCCAATTCAATGCTGCGCTCGACCTGGCCAACGGCTTCACGGTTTCGTCCGAGGCGAGCCAGCGCAACAGCCTTGGTATTAAGTGCCTCGGCGGTCACAAGAGTGGCATCGCGTCCTACGTCGGAAACATGCTCCGTCGTCAAAGTGCGTACGCAATCCAGCGCCGCGTCCGCCCATTTTGCCGCGAGGGAGTGATCTCCGCTCCGGAACGCCTGTCGGCCACGTTCTTGCCAGAGATGCGCCTGCTCGATCGGGGCATCCGCTCCATCGAGGAGCGCTGCCGCTTCAGCATAGCGGGATTCTGCGTTGTCCCGCTTGCCGACGTCCCAGAGCAGCCGACCGACCTTACGCAAAACGCGCGCCGAAGCGACACGATCTGCCGACTGGCGGTATGCCAGCAACACCGCCTCGTAGTGGTGGTGCGCGACCTGGCGGCGGCCTGCCGGGCCGCTCAGATCGGCAATGCGCTCTGCAATTGCCAGCTTGAGCGGTGTTTGCCCGATCGCACCCAATGCGGTCAGTGCTCGCTCATAGAAACGAAGGGCGTCATCGTTGGCGTATATCATGCGAGCGCGATCACCCGCCGCCTGCAGGCAATGCGCGCCCCTTTCCCGCTCGGCGCTCTGTGCGAAATGATGACCGAGCACCGCCAAATCCTCGAGCCGTTCCGGCTTGTCGCCGTACAGTTGCTCCAAGGCAGCACCGACCCGCCCGTGGATGTCGGTCCGGCGTTGCAGGAGCAGATTCTGGTAGATCACGTCCTGCAGCAATGTTTGCGTAAAGCGGTAGCTTTGCGACGAGCCCGAGCCAGATCCGGCAACTTCCTCGATGATTTCCGCATCGCAAAGCAGTTCGCAGCCGGCTTCTAGCCGGCCGGGGTCGGATGTAACGGTTTTCAGAAGGGTGGCATCGAAGCGCGGGCCAATTACCGCGGCTTCCTGGGCCAACCGGCGCACCTCTTGGGGCAACCGGTCGACCCGAGCAAGCAACATTGCCTGGATCGTGGCGGGAATGCCGGTTGCGACTTCGCCTGCCACAGTCCGCCATCGCTGGCCCTCGCGCATCAATACACCGCGATCGATAAGGCCGCGAACGATCTCCTCTAAAAAAAGCGGGTTGCCGCCCGAGCGCTCGAGGATCTGGCCGAGAAGCCCTCCTGCGGAGTTTACCCAGCTCTCGCCGAAAAGCGCCGCCAGCAGACTGCGTCCGTCATCATTGTTGAGCGGCGAAAGCCTGAGCGCCGTGTGACTGACCCGATTTGAATCGAGTTGGTCGTTGTCCGGCGCTGGACGATGCGTGACCAGCAACATCAACCGTGTGCGTTCCAACCTGTCCATCACGAAACGCAGTGCCTCAAGTGACACGGCGTCGGCCCAGTGCAGGTCTTCCACGACAATCAACAGCGGCGACAACGCAAGCCGCCGTTCGATGATTGTGCGGACTGCGTAAAGAATTTGCCGCCGCAGCTGCTCGGGCTCGACATGCTGCAAGGTGGCATCGGGGTCGCCAAGGCCAAGCACATGGTAAAGCAAAGGCATCAGTCGCTTTGCCTCTTCGCCCTGCAGGCCGAGATCGGTAAGCAAGGCTGCGAGCTTCCCCCGTATTTCATCCCCATTGTCGTTCTGCATCATCCCCGCAGCGCTGCGCACAACTGCGTCCAAGGCGCCAAATGATTGTTCGCCCAGCGGTGAGCACGCGGCCTGCCGCACGGCGACGTTGCGAAAACGATCCTCGTCGCCGACGCGGGCGACGAACTCCTTCACCAGCCGCGACTTCCCGATACCGGCTTCTCCGACGAGGCGGACAAGTTGGGCCGAGCCGCCGCACGCCTGGTCAAGGCTCGCCAACATTCTATGAAGCTCCGCACCGCGACCAATCATCGGCGCGCTGAGGCCGAGCGCCTCGAGCCCACGTGCTGCACGCGGGGCCGCAAGCGGTGCATCCAGTCGATGGACGAGCACGCTGCCGGCCTTGCCGCGAAGCACGACATCGCCCAGCGACTCGTAAGAAAAGGCATGCCGGGTCAGCCTGTGAGTGAGTTCGCCTACCAGCACCTCACCCGGTGCGGCCAGCGATTGCAGGCGCTGCGCCGTATTCACGGTGTCGCCGGTCACCGAATAGGATTTGGCGGTGCCGATGCCCAATCCGCCAGTAACCACCGGACCGGTGTTTATGCCGATGTGGAGTAACAGAGGCGAGCCGGAGTGGGGGGTGCCTTCACCGAGCCGCGCCGTCCGGGCGATCATGTCGAGAGCGGCGCAAAGCGCACGTTCCGGGTCGTCTTCATGCGCCACCGGCGCACCGAACAAAGCGAGCAGCGCATCGCCGATGAATTTGTCGACGAAACCGCCAAAGTTCCGCACGGCCGCCGTCAATTCCTTGAACAGCGCGTTCTGCAGAGCTTGCATCACCTCGGGGTCGAGTTGTTCGCTGAGTGTCGTGAAGCCGCAAAGGTCGGCGAACAGGACCGTTACCGTCCGGCGATCGGCGTCAGAGACGGGATGCAGCCCATAGCTTTCGATGTTCGTAGGCAGCGACAGGATTCGAGAAGGCGGCACGATGGTCCCGCTTGGTTTCGGAACAGACCGTTCGGCGGCTTTTGCGGACGCACCAAGGCTTGCCCCACATTTCGGACAGAACTCGAAATCAGGTGCGCAGGGGTAGCCGCAGCTGGCGCATGGCACAGGCTGGCGCCTGCCACACTTCGGACAGAAGGCGTAACCGCCCTCAATCTCGAAACCGCAGCCCGAGCAGTCCATGGAAACCTCACCCGAGCATGATGCCGAAAAGTGTGAAGCGGTTTTCGGACCACATCCTGCTCTGTCTCTTTGACCTAGAGATGGATTCAGATTTCAGGTCGATTCGGCCTGCAATCATCCGGCTCTTGGGGCCATGACTCGTGATCTCGCCACGCCCTTCACGGCCAGGGTATTCACAATGATGAACCGATAGCCGTCAACCGGCAAGCGGCAGCAAATGGGCATCCGTGGGTCCGGTGGCGGAGCGTTGCCGATTCGGACGGCTGCTTGGCCGTCGTTGCGAAGTTCTCTCTTAGCCCTCCGTCTTCCTGCTATCATGGAGATGAGGAGACGGACCTTGAGCGAGAATCGCAGACTAGTCGCAATTCTGGCGGCAGATGTGGTTGGATACAGCCGGTCGCCAGCGCGGACGAAGATTCGCCTCACGTCTGGAGGGCGTCGCGGCGCCCGGCGCCATCTGCCTGTCCGAGGACGCCTATCGCCAGGTCAAGGCGAGGCTCGACCTCTCGGTCAGCGATCTCGGCACGCGTGGGCGGCATGGCAGGAACTGCTCGCGTCAATCCTGACTATTCGCTGGAATACCGTCGCAAGGTCTTGCCTTACAAGAACCATGCCGATTTCGAACTCATGATCGACGGGCTCCGCAAGGTCGGAATAGTGCAATGACAAATGAGGGCATGCGGTCGGATCAGAGGCCAAAGGCTCGGCCGATCTTGCGCCATCGGGCGTTTTCACGAACCAGTTTCAGGTCGTCGGTCGTCTCGGCAAAGGTGTGCGAACGGTAGTGCCCGAGCAGGTCAGGAAACAGCCTCCCTGCCGGCAGGCCGGCAACCTGTTCGCGGACCGACATTTTTTCATCGATGACCCGGGTGCCCCAGGCATTTTCCCGAACCTGCAACTCGGCAGCCAGACCGCGCTCTTCCGGCGCGGTTTCATCCAGCGCAGCCAGCAGGATCGAGTGGAAAAGCGCTACATAACCGATCTGCCTCAGCCCGCCCACCACCCGCACGCGAGGCAATATGGCAAGAACGAGGAACGTCAAGAACAAGTTCGGCAGCAGCACGCCGTCCAGCAGCGCCTGCTTGAGATGCGCCCGCTCGAACGGGATGGAAAGACCATTCGGCCTTTCAGGCTCGATCAGGTGCCCGTTCTCGAAAACAAGCTTGCGCACGCGCTCCTCGCGAATGCCCCAGAAATAGGCCGTGGCATTGGGCAGGAATCTGCCAAATGGGCCCGATTCGGTCTCTTGCAGGGTACGTTCGAGACGCTGACGCCTTGCGGGCTCAAGGAGCAGCTTGGAAAGAAGGCTGCCGTCATGGTCCAGATGCCGCGCCACGACGGAAGCCGCGAGCCGGTCATCGATGAACACCGGCCGAGCCATGCCAGAACGATCCCAATCGGCGACCAGATCCTCGTTGAGGTCTGTCAGTGCATCGGCGGCGGTTCCAAACACCTTGTCCTGGCTGGCGAGCAGTGTGCCCAGCCAGCGGCTGGCATCCGTTTCGTCGCCCACCGCTTCGAGCGCCCGCTTGTTGAGGGTGACCGGGCCGGCCGCGCAGGCGCTTTTGCGGCATAGTTTGTGGCGCCCCATGCCAAACAAGTTGACCTTGTCGTCGCCGACATCGAGCCATCCCGGCCCCTCCCGGCCAACTGTCTCCATGGTCATCGTCGTTCCCATGAAGCCGACGAACGCCGACAGCCCGTTTTCGACCGCGCCGAGCCAGGCAAACAGGAGGGCATCGAAGGTGATCCTGTCCATCAGCAGCAGGCAGTGGAGGCCGGACTGAATCACCGGTCTGTGGTCGAATTCTTCAAGGGCCTTGCCGACCTCTTCAGGCTGCATGATCAAATCAAGGCGCTGATGCAGTACATCAAGCAGGATCGAACGGGCAGCGATCGCCGGACCCGAAGCAGGCCTTGCCACCGGCCGCCACAGATGGCGGGCGTATTCGGAAACCGGTGCATTCCAGTTCTGCTCGATGTCACGCACGACTTCCGGGCAGAGCAGTGACAGCACTGCCAGAACATCCACCGGAGCCTTAAGGGTCGGATCAAAGTCCCTGGTCATCAGAACCGCAGCCGGGCCATGCTCAGAAGGTCGTGATACCGTCCTTCGGTAAAGCCGGCCTTCACATGCCGGCCTTCGACCTCGAAGCCGTGGCTTGTGTAGAGGCGGATGGCCGGTTCATTGTCGGCATAGACGGTCAATTCGACTCGCTTCAGGGCGCGCCAGTTGTCGGCCACGTCAAGCAGCGCGCCAAGTATGGCAGAGCCGATACCCTTGCCGACAAAGCCATCGTCAAGGCCGATATTGATCTCGCCGATGTGCGAACGGCGCGGCGAACCCTGCACGACAAGGCTGCCATGGCCGACGACCTTGCCGTCCAGCTCGGCAACGATCCAGGTGGTTTCCTGGCCGGACTTGGTGATACGCCGTTCTACCTGCTCCACCATCTCGAATGGCACCCTGAGCGTGCCCCAGCGGAAGCCCGGCATGTTGAAGATGGCGCAAAGCGCCTCCGCATCGCTTGGCCGAATGGCCCGGAGTTGCGGCTGGATTTTCTTTGGGAATGGCGAGGTCGTGCTGGTCATGGCTTTCCCGGCAAAGGCAATAGGCCCGGCACGATGCACCGGACATCATCTGAAAATCCAGCCATCTCATCATCCTAATGATGCCGATTGCGCGCTGAAGTACCGGGAGACGGCGTAGAGTTTGAAGATGCCGCTGATTCCGATCCAGCCGAAAAGGGCGAGCCAGCACAATGTTCCCGTCGCCGTCCAGTCGATCCGGTGCATTACGGCCTCGGTGATGACAAGGCCAAGGATGGCAAACAAGCCGACCAGAAACTGCGCCAGACCGAGCACCAGCAGCTCTTCGCGCGGCGCGCTTTTCCAGACGAGATATGTGCCGCCCGCTCCGGCGAGGAAGATGGCGCTGTAAACCTGAGCGTGGAAGGCGTCGATCGGCCACGGCCAAAAGCCGCCGAATGTCAGGGGAAACAGCAACAGACCGACGCCATAAAGCCCAAGGACCGCCATTTCCATCGACATATAGCCGCGCCATGCAGAGTTTAAGGTCACGCCCTTTGCGGAAGGACGGCCCCCGGCCCGCCACAGGAACAGCCCGGATACCGCGACCGAAGCAAGATAGACCAAGAACCAGAGCCAGGGCGCTTTCCGCTCGAAGTTGAAATAGCCGAGATTGATGAACGAAGCCGCCGAAACGATGACGGTGAAGATGAAGGCCATGACAAGCACTAGCCTGCCTGGCGACCAGCGATTCCAGACCAGCAGCGCCGCCATCACGGCCATTTCGGCGGTGTAGAAGCCGCCGAGGAAGCGGGCGTTGAACGGCGTGACGGCCCAAGGCCAGCGCGGCCTGACCAGCGCAGGCGCGAAAAAAAGGCCGGCGCCGACTGTCAGGACGATGACGACCCCCGCCGAGAAAAGCCGCAAGGCCGCGGGAAATGGCGGGTTGTCGGGTGTCGGCGCGGGAGAAAGTCCCAAAGATGAATACCCCATGGACCCACCATAGTACCGCTTGCGATCGGTGAAAATCCCGACGGATTGACACGTCGGCGGGCTTTTCATTCGAATGGCCGTACGATCCGTTTCGAAGTAAGATAGAGCGCTCGGAACGAAGACCGGTTCCGGTCAACCACCTCGGGGGTGCATTTTCCGGAGACTGCACGATGACCGAAATTCAGGATCTGTTCTCGCTTTTGCGGCAATCGACCGATGTCGATCCCCAGGCAATCGACGCGATCCGGCGGACCATCGCGGAAGGCAAGGATCATGAACTTTGCCGCATCAATGTGCCGGCTTTCGCCAGCAAGCATGGCCTCGACGAGGAACGCGCCATAAGCGCCTTCCTCCATGCGGCGCGGGTGGGCATCTTCGACATTTCATGGAATGTTCTGTGCCCCGGCTGTGGCGGCGTGCTCGACACCAACGCTACGCTGAAAACCCTGCAGAAGGACGAATACACCTGCGCGCTATGCTCCGAAGGCTATTCGCCGACCCTCGATGAGATGGTCGAGGTGACATTCACCGTCAGCCCTCGCGTGCGCAGGATTGCCGCCCACAATCCACACGAACTGCCATTGGTGGAATATTTTCGCCAGATTTACTGGGGATCCGGCGTCGATCTGCCGGAAGAGGATTTGGCGAAAAACATAGAAGCGTTCTCGCTGGAAGATATCGAATTGGCGCCGGGTGAAAAGGCCGTTCTGCCCATACAGCTTCCGTCCGAATTCATCATCGTCTTCGAGCCGGTCACCCATTCAGCGCAGTTCATCGACGCGAAGGGCGAACCAACAAAAGAGCGGCGAAGCCTGTCGTTGGCTTTCGACCGCGACCATGTCCAGAACCAGACACTGGAAATGCAACCCGGTCCGCTGCGTATTTCGCTGGAAAACAGGACCGACACCCGCGTGCTGCCGGCAGTTTTCATCGCCGGCGAGGCATTGCATAATCTCCTTAGCAAACGCCGGCCTTTTCTGACCGCCAAGCGCCTGCTCACCAACCAGACGTTCCGCGACCTCTATCGTACGGATACGCTCGACATCAACCAGCGCCTGAAGATCACCAGCCTCACCTTCCTGTTCACCGACCTGCGCGGATCGACCGCGCTTTACGAGCGGGTGGGCGACCTTTCAGCCTTCGATCTCGTGCGCGTGCATTTCCAGGTTCTGCACGAGATCGTCGCGGCGGAGGCAGGCGCGGTGGTGAAGACCATCGGTGATGCGGTGATGGCGACATTCGCGACGCCTGATCGCGCGATGGCTGCGGCCCTCAGGATGCGTGATGCCATGCGTGCGCTCAATGACAGAAGCGGGCGCGAGGATCTGCTGCTCAAGATCGGTGTCCATGCCGGCCCCTGCATCGCGGTGTCCATGAACGAGCGACAGGACTATTTCGGCCAGACGGTCAACATTGCTTCACGAGTCCAGAACCTGGCCAACGCACAGGCTATCTTCGCAACCCGCGCGGTGGTCGACGACAATCTCACCGCCGATCTGTTGCGCAGGAACGCTCTGACGCCCGTGCCTCACGAAGTCTCGCTGCGTGGCATCGAGCGGGAGATCGCGGTGTATACAATCCCCTGAGCAATCGGGCCGTCCAGAGCAATCCCAGGGAAAGTGTAAACGGTTTTTCGGGAAAAACGCGTAGCACTTTCCCTTGGAATTGCAGTAGAACAGCGTTTGCGTGAAAAGATGAGGCGCTCTCGGCCGCTCACACGCGCTTGCAGAGGAAATAACGATCGGCGGGCTCTGAAGTCGGCGCCGGGAGGCGTTGCAGCAGCGGGTGATCGAGCGGCGTGCCACTGACCGCGAAGCCGCCGACCCGAAGCAGGCTCGCAATCAGATCGGGAAGCCAGGTAGCAGTCACTGCATCCCGATCGTCATAGCCGGTGCCGATGTCGGCATGAACAAGGGCGGCTTCGATGCCAATGAACTTGCGGGCCGTCTCGCGTATTTCGCCGAGCACGAGGTTTTCGGCTTCGGGAATTGAGCTGGCATGTGCGCCGACTTCGCGGTCGAACACCACGATCCGGCGCCCGGGCAGGCGCTCGCGCAGATGGTGGAACGTCCGACCGTTGCCGAGGCCGAGCTCGAGTACAAGCCCCTCCATCTTCGCCACCTCGACGCAGACTTGGTCGAGAATGTCGCGCTGTGCGGTCATCCTGCTGATGAAATTCTCGAGGCGACTCATATGCTTTTGTGTGTCCTGAACCAGAAAGAGATCGTCAATGCCGCCGACAAGAACTGTTCACGGGTGAATCCCGAAGGCGTAGTGCGAAACTCGATCACGTGTCGGCACATATAGAGGCGGACCATGAACACTGCAACAACCGTACAGGCAGCCGGCAGGATCATACCGGGTGGAATAGGCGGCACGGCGCGCGGCAAAATAACAACTCATTTGTAGGGATCTGCGGCGTCCCGCAAGCCGTCACCGAGGAAGTTAAACGCCATGATGACGAGAATGACGGGAAGCATCGGCAAAAGCAGCCATGGATAGAATGCGATCACGCTGACGCTGCGCGCCTCGGTGAGCAGGATGCCCCAGCTGGTTATCGGCGCTCTCAGGCCGAGCCCGAGGAAGCTCAGCGCCGTCTCACCCAGGATCATGCCGGGAATGGAGAGCGTCGCCGTGGCGATCAGATGCGACATGAAGCCGGGAATGAGATGCCGGCCGATGATGCGGCTGCTCCCGGCGCCCATCAATTGCGCGGCCAGAACGTAATCCTCTTCGCGCAAGGCCAGAAGCTTTGAACGCACGGCCCGCGCCAGTCCGGTCCAGTCGAGCACTCCGAGGATCACGGTGATGCCGAAATAGATCAGGATCGGACTCCAGGTTATCGGCATGATCGCCGCCAGGGCCAGCCATAGCGGAATGCTGGGAATCGATTGCAGGACTTCGATTATCCGTTGAACGATCAGGTCGAAGATACCGCCGTGATAACCGGCCAGTCCGCCGATGACGATGCCGAGCAGGAAGCTGAAACTGATGCCGACGAGGCCGATTGTCAGTGAAATGCGTGCGCCATAGATCATGCGCGAGAGCACGTCGCGCCCCAGCCTGTCGGTGCCGGCCAGAAAGAGCTGGCCGTTTTCGGCAGCGCAGACAAAATGCCTGTCACCTTCGATCAGGCCCCAGAACCGGTAACTGTCGCCCTTGCAGAAGAAACGGACCCGCTGAACATCGCCCGGGTCGTCGATGTAGTTCCGCTTGAGCGTGTCCATGTCCAGCGTCATCTGGCGGCCATAGACGAACGGCCCGACGAACTCGCCGTTGTGGAACAGGTGCACCTGCTGCGGCGGCGAATAGATATAGTCCATGTTGCGCGTGTGCAGATTGTAGGGCGCCAGAAACTCGCAGATCAGTATCCCGAAATAAAGCACTATCAGGAATATGCCGGATACAAGGGCAAGCCGGTGCATGCGGAATTTCCACCACATCAACCGCAACTGCGACGCCTGAAAGACCTTCGACTGCTCCGCCGTCATCGCCTCGACCGACTGCAGGT
The DNA here is from genome assembly GCF_055811675.1 of Mesorhizobium sp. WSM4808. Classification (NCBI taxonomy): domain Bacteria; kingdom Pseudomonadati; phylum Pseudomonadota; class Alphaproteobacteria; order Hyphomicrobiales; family Phyllobacteriaceae; genus Mesorhizobium; species Mesorhizobium sp. WSM4808. The sequence goes on along the minus strand of NZ_JBVVQX010000011.1, from coordinate 220,105 downwards.
CAAAGGGCGCGCTGGAAACGTAGTGTTCTAGTGGAGCACCCGGAGCGGGGAGCGGCGAATCCGTCTTCATTTGGTGCTGCCGCCCTGCAAACGAATTCGTGGATCAAGCACCGCCAGCGCCAGGTCGGAAATCAGGACACCGATGACTGTCAGGAAGGCTAGGAACATCAGGAACGACCCCGCCAGATACATGTCCTGGCTTTGCAAGGCCTTGATCAGCATCGGCCCGGTCGTTTCCAAAGACAGCACGATCGCCGTGATTTCGGCGCCGGAGATGATGGCCGGCAGGATAGAGCCGATGTCGGAAATGAAGAAATTGAGCGCCATGCGCAGCGGATATTTGACCAGAGCCCTGAACGGATGAAGGCCTTTGGCGCGTGCGGTCACCACATATTGCTTGTGTAGCTCATCGAGCAGATTGGCGCGCAGCCGCCGGATCATGCTTGCCGTGCCGCCGGTGCCGATGATTAAGACCGGGATCCAGAGATGGGCGAGTATCGACTTCGCCTTGGCCCAGCTCATCGGCTCGCTGAGATATTGCGGGTCCATGAGATGGCCGAGGGACGTGCCGAACCAGATGTTGGCGAAATACATCAGGATCAGCGCCAGCATGAAGTTCGGAATGGCAAGGCCCAGGAGGCCGAAAAAGGTCAGGCCGTAATCGCCCCAACTGTATTGATGCGTCGCGGAGTACATGCCGATCGGAAAGGCGATGAGCCAGGTGAAGATGATCGTGACGAAGGAAACCAGCACAGTCAGCCACATTCGGTCCCCGACGACGTCGCGAACCGGCAGCTCATACTCGAAGGAATAGCCGAAATCGCCGTGCAGCATCCCGCCGACCCAATAGAAGTAGCGAATGATCGGCGGCTTGTCGAAACCATATTCCTTGCGCATCATCTCGATGCGATCGGAATCCACCCCTTCGCCCTGTGCCCGAAGCTCGGCGACATAGCTGTCGAAATAGTCGCCGGGGGGAAGTTCGATGATCGTGAACACCAGCGCTGATATCACCAGCAGCGTTGGAACCATCACAGTAATGCGCCAGACAATATATCGAAGCACGCTCAGGACTCTCCAAGCCAGAATGTATCCGGCATGTAGACACCGAAATAGGCGGTCGGATCGTAGCCGAAGAGCGCCTTGTCAGGCAGATTGCGCAGCCGTGAGGACACCAGAATCGGCTGATGCGTTCCGTTCACGGTCCCGATCGAAAACACCTGATCGGTGTAGATCGACAGCATCGAATTCCAGATTTCGGCGCGCTCTGTCGCTTCGGTCGATGCGTTCCAGCGCTTGAGCAAAGCCATCAACTCGATCACTTCAGGAAGATCGGGCGCCTCGCCCATCTTGCCGTGAGACAAGTAGTGAGCACCCCAGAGCGGCCATTGCAGTTGATCGTCGATGGTGGGGGCCAGCTGGCTCGGGTTCATGTCGGCGGTCGGCACGCCATTGTCGATGCCCGACCACATCGACATCATGATCTGGCCGCCAAGCGCGCGGCTGCGGAAGATGTCGCGCTGCGAAGTCCGGATGAACAGGGCGATGCCGATCTTTCGCCAGTGATCGGTGATGAGTTCGAGCGCGTCGGTTTCCAGTGTGCTTTCGCCGGCGGTTTCCACGATTATCTGGGCAGAGCGTCCATCGGGAAGTATCCGCAGGCCGTCATCGTCACGTGCCAGAAGCCCGACCTCGTCGAGCAGTGCATTGGCCTGCTCGGGATCATGGGCAACCCAAGCTTTAGCGAATTCCGGCCGGTAGAGCGGGCTCTCGGACAATACCGTATCGGCGCTTTCCTGCGCCAATCCGTAGAACACGGCCATATTGATCTCGCGCCTGTCCACGGCGAGCGAAAGTGCGCGGCGCACGCGCACGTCACGCAGAAGGCCACGCCACACTTGGTCGGCGCAATTCAGATTCGGCAGCAGCGCCAGCCGAGAACCCTGTGTACGTTTCCACAGGTGCATCTTCACCGGATAGCGCTTCTCCGCGTCTTTCAGGAAGGAGTAGTCGCTGAAGTCAATTCCCATGCATTGCAGGTCGCTCTCGCCCGCACCGGTCTTGGCGGAGATGATCGCCGATGAGCTGACATTCATGATGATCCGGTCAACATAGGGCAGTTGCCGGCCGTTCTCGTCTATTCGATGAAAGAACGGGTTGCGCTCGAAGATGAATTGCTCGGCCGGCGGCTTGGTCCGGTTCTGCCAGGGGTCGAGCGTCGGCAGTTCCGGGTTCTCCGGGCGATACTGCCGCGACATGCGGATATGCAGGAGCGTCCATTTCTGGGTCCGGTTCTCCTTCATCAGGCCGGCGAGCCGGAATGAATCCTGATATTTCTTGTGGAACTGCTTGAGATAGGCGGCCGGCAGGACAAGCGATAGCGGCGAAGCGGCAGCGAGCTTGGGCAGGAAGTCTGGATTGGGCGCATCCCAGCTGTAGCGGACCGTCAACGGATCGACGATCTCGAAGCGTGGCGGCTTGCCGTCCGCCAGCAGGGCGGGGGCGAGCCCGCCTTGCGAAAGCTCGTCGTTCAGCCAGACATCTTCCCAACAATAGCGAAAATCCTCCGGCGTCAGCAGGCTGCCGTCAGACCATTTGTGCCCTTCCCGTATCTTGAAGGTGAAGACGCGATCATCCGCCACGTCGAAACGCTCGAGAATGTCGGGTTGCATGTTGAGCTTTTCGTCATAGCCGACCAGGCGAGAATACCCGTAGATCGTCATCATCCGGATATCTTTCTGGCTGCCGATGATTGTCCGCAGCGTGCCGCCATACTGGCCGGGCAGCCGGCCCATTGCAGCGAGATTCAGCGCGCGCGGACTCTTGGGCAGGCGCTCAGCGAGTGTCGGCAGCGCCTTGACCGTCAGTTGTTGCCGAAGAAATTCCGGCTCCAGATCGCCGGCGCGCGACGTCCCTGGCAGAAATGCCGAAGCCATGAGACCAAGGACGGTGCGCCGGCTGATCAATGGCGTAACTCACTGATATCGGCCGAATGTCTCGCCAGCACGAGGTGGCCACCGCCAAGATCGAGTGGTGACAGCCTATCTTCGTCGCCCTCGTCGCGGAATTGCGGTCCCCATGCGCTGGTGTCGGAAGCTCCGCTGAGCTTCAGCGTCTTGAAATCCATCGGCCTGTCGAGATCGGGGAAAGGTACCGCGGCGACCAGGGAGCGCGTGTAGGGGTGGATTGGTTTTCTGAGCAGAATTTCGCGCGGCGCAAGCTCGACGATACGCCCGCCGCACATCACCGCGATGCGGTCTGCCATGTAGTCCACCACCGCCAGATTGTGGGATATGAACAGGTAGGTCAGGCCCAGTTCTTTTTGCAGGTCCTTCAGAAGATTCAGGATCTGCGCCTGGACAGAGACATCGAGCGCCGAAACCGGCTCGTCGCAGATCAGGAGTTCGGGCCCTAGCGCCAACGCACGCGCGATGCCGATGCGCTGACGTTGCCCGCCGGAGAAACTGTGCGGATAGCGCTTTATGAAGCGCGGATCGAGCCCGATTGCCTGCATCAGGCTCTTGACCGTGGCGAGTCGGGACGCCGCATTGCCACGTTGATGGATCTCCAGCGGCTCGCTCAAGATGTTCTCCACCGTCATGCGAGGTGAAAGCGACGAAACCGGGTCCTGGAAGACCATCTGGATTTTCGCGCGCAATATGCGCAGGGCATCTCCCTCTGCGCCCAGGACGTCGGTCGGTCCATCGCGGCCGTTGAAGATCACAGAACCGCCGCTGGGGGTGATGGCCCGCATGAGGATCTTGCTGACGGTTGTTTTGCCACAGCCGCTTTCGCCGACCAGACCCAGACACTCACCCCGCCTGATGTCGAAGCTCACGCCGTCCACGGCGCGAACAGAGGTTTGATGACCCCCGCTGAACCATCCGGACTTGCGGGTGGTGAAGGTCTTTGTCAGATCCCTCACCGAAAGCAGAATGTCCTCCGGCCCCTTCGATGCCGGCGCAGTCTGCTTGCCGAGCAGGTTCCCAACGTTCACCGGCACCTCGCGAAGCGCCTTTAGCCTTTCACCAGGCTTCAGGTCGAAATGCGGAACGGCTGCCATCAGGCCCTTCAGGTAAGGGTGGCCCGGCCGGCGGAATATCGCCTCGACAGGCCCCATTTCCATGATCTCGCCATGGTACATGACCACCACCTCGTCGGCGACATTGGCGACCACGCCGAGGTCGTGCGTGATCAGCAGCATCGCCATGTTCAGCTTGGTCTGAAGCCCGCGCAGCAATTGCAGGATTTGCGCCTGGATGGTGACGTCCAACGCCGTCGTCGGCTCGTCGGCGATCAACAAAGCAGGCCGGCAGATAAGCGCCATGGCGATCATGGCGCGTTGCCGCAATCCTCCCGAAAGTTCAAATGGATACATGTCGTAGGCGCGCTTGGGATTGGGAAATCCGACAAGGCCGAGCATTTCCTCGGTCCGCGCCTTGCGCTCCGCCCGAGCCATAGGCGTATGAATCTGCAAGGATTCGCTGACCTGGTTGCCGATCGTGTGCAGCGGCGACAGCGATGTCATCGGCTCCTGAAAGATTTTGCCGATGCGACTGCCTCTCAACGCCCGGATTTCGGTTCCGTCACGCTGCATCTGCAGGATATCCTGCGTCGTTCCGGGCTTTTCAGGATCAGAAAACAGGATACGGCCGCGAACATGGGCCGTATTCGGCAAAATGCCCATCACTGCCTGGCTGAGAACCGATTTTCCGGAACCGGACTCGCCCACAAGCGCGGTAACCTTGCCGGGCAGGACGCGAAGATTTGCGCGCCTGACGGCATGCAACGGTCCCCCGATCATGGCAAAAGAGATGCCAAGATCCTCGATCCGCAGCAGATCAATGCCCGAATTCATCCTCACACCAGCCCCACTCTGGCAGTCTGCCGGGCGGCAGACCCAAAAGCGAGACTAGCGTATTGCCAGCCTAGAGCAACTTGGATTCGAATCGAATTCCGCGACGGAACCGGCGACCGGGCTGCACACCAAGGCTTTCGGACCGGATCGTGCCGGTTACTGGAGCTTCCTCCGGTCGCTTGCCGACAACCGCGCGGCATCGCGATGAAGCAGCATGACCTGCTCGGCGTCCGATATCCGGTCGTGAATCGGCGCAGCGTCTTCATCGAGGGCGAGAGCACCCGACAAATCGGGTGAAAGCACCGTCAGCTTCTGCTTGATACCCGCCAGTTCCTCCGTGCCGAGCGTCAGCCAACTGTTGTCGCCGCAATAGCTGGCGAAGTCCTTGCTGGCGAGAACGCTGTGCGGATATTTCTTGGTCAGGGTCTGGAGACGCTGGACCTCGTTTACAGCCGAGCCGAAGACAGAGAATGTCAGCCGGTCGGTAAGCCCGACATTGCCGAACATCACATTGCCGACATGCAGGCCGATACCAAACTTTATGTCGCCCAGTCCCTGCTCCTTTCTGCGCAGATTGAGTTCCATCATGCGCGCGCTGGCCTTGTGCGCTGCCGCAAGAGCAGCCTGGCAGGCGATCTCGGACTGCGAGCGATGCCTTTCGCAGGGGTAGACGGCGATGAAGCCATCACCCAGGAAACTCATGATCTGCCCGCCTTTGCGATTGAAAGGCGCAGCGATGGCATCGAAAAACTGGTTCAGCGTATCGATGTAGATTTCGCGACCGGAGGTTTCGGCAAGCCTTGTCGACCCGCGCATATCGCCCATGACCAATGCGGCCCGGATTGTGTCACCCTCGCCGCGCTTGATCTGGCCGTCCAGCACACGCCTGCCGGCGTCGCCGCCAAGATAAGTGGTCATCATGTTGTCGGCGAGCTTGGTGAGCACCGCCATCTTGGTGGCGATAGCGAGATAGTTCTGGATCCGCAGTAGCGCCGAAATCATGCCGTCGCTGAAGCCAGACGCACTGTCGGTCGACCACGACCCCATCATGCCCTGGCTGGTATCGCCGTTGAAGGGGTGCACGAAAGCCATGTAATCGGTGACGCCCATACGCCTGAGGTCGTCGAAAACAGGAAACTCCGACCGCACCGACGGGTCAAGCCGGCGCCGCAGGTGGTCGAGCTTGTTGCTGAGCAGATGGTAATATGGGCTGGTCAGGAATCTGTCGGAATGAACGCCGTTCTCACTGCGGAAGCCTTCCACTTCCAGGCCCTGGCCGCGAAGCCAGGTAAAACCAAGCGCGTCATAAAGCGGATGAAGCATCGAAAAGCTCAAATGCACCCGCTTCAGCGGCAGGCCGGCAGCAGCCAGCCGTTCACAAAAGCCCTTTACCAATGTTTCCAGGTCGTTGCCCGCCAGCGCCGATTGGCTCAGCCAGTCGGCAACTTTATCCATGAGAATGGTGGAAATTTCTGCTTGCGCTGTGCTCATGCCATCTCAAACCCGTCGAAGACGAGCCATCTCCTTTGATCCGCCACACAATCGAAGTCAGTGAAGCCGGCTTCGGCGACGAAAGCCGGCGAAGAATTTCCTAAATAACTCCTTGCAGGAAGGAAGCAGGCGTAAAACAGCATCTATCACCTGGAACCCTATGTGGCGAGGCTTCCGGCGGAGTGCAATCTCGATCCTGACATCGGGCAAAGAATTCGCCGTCTCAGACACCGTCGGGCCTTCACCACTGTCTCTTGGGCACCCCGAGATGGCCAAAAAAATTGCGTGTGTCGACGATCAGAGGAGCGTGATCAGCGATCGCCTGATAGTCGATCGCGTCGTGGCCGGTTGCCACGACGACAGCATCGAATCCTTCGGGGCTTCCGGTGTTTCGTCAGCGGTGTCGGAACGCAGATTATGATGGCATCGCAGACGGCTAGTTCGACAAATCCGCAGTGGCGCGGAACCGCCCGGTCGGCAAGGGCTGTCGACGTCACTGCCTCAAGGAGGATTGGCCGTTGTTCAGGCTCTCGACCTTCCGGGTTTCGATGTCGAAGCCGGAAAACCGGGGACCCGGCGCGTGCGATCGCAACCGACAGCGGCAACCCAGCATAGCCAGCCCGATCACGCTGACATGCGCGGCGCGCCTCGAAATCCGGTTAAGAAGACGGTCATATCGTGAGGCGTCCAAAAAATCTGCTTTCCCGTCAATTCGGACAGGTTACCCGCTCCCATGGCGAGGCTCACCGGTGCCAAGAACCATGAGTGAGGGCATATTGCGGAACTCGAATTCCGCAAGCAGTCAGCAGACCTGCGCCTTTGCCTTCAGGCTTGCGGCAGCCATCGCGTAGCCGCCGGCGGCGCCATCGATGAAGTGAACGTGATCGCGCTGCAGCGGCGAGATGACGAGGCAGGTCATCAAGGCGGACTTCTGGCGGTGCAGGCCATAATTGCAGATGCCCGCTTCTTCCGCCTGCTTCAGCCGGTCTTGGATACGATGCAGCACATCCGCGTCAACGTCGATGGTCATCTTCAAGCCGTCGTCGAACTTTCGGAAATCCGAATTGCTGGCCACCTCGCGTTTGTAGACCTTCGGATCGAAACGGCCAATCGTCCAGCCAAATCGATCGGTTGCAGCCGTAAGCGTCATCAGGAACACGATCCACAGCTTCGACCGCCACCGCCATCCTGCCGGGGCCATCGCCCGCGCCTCGACATCCAGGCCGGCGGGCAGCAGACTGTAGCCCGGGCCGTCCACCGGCACCGGGTGGCCATCGCGCTCCTGCCTGCCGGCGAGGGCGATGATGTCGGAAGCCAGAAACTGAAACCCGCGCAAGTCGCGCGACGCCCCCGGTGTGGCTATGATCGAGACGATTTCGCCATGCCGGGCCTCGATCGGGTTCCAACGGCAGGAGAGGCCGGTCAGATCCGGCCGCGCGCCGGCCGGCGCAGGATCGATGCGGTAGCGCCCCGCTTTCATCTCAGCTTCCGCCCAACTGCCGCCACCGCCGGCGAACATGGCATAGAAGGCCGCTTCGGAAGCCCGGAACCTCGCCACGCGAACGTCGAGGCCATGCGCCCTTATGTCCCCTATCGGCACGATCGCGGCGCGCAAGGTAAGGCCCAGTTCGTCCGCCACCCACCTTTGGACGGCCGCCAGCGCGTTGCGGGCAATCTCCAGCGCCGAGCCGGGAAACGCCACGAGCGCGCCGTCGCCGCCGAAGACAAAGGGGAGGTCTTGCCGACCCAGCGCATTGAGCAGCGCCGAAATGACGCTTGCGCCGGCCATATTGACGGTTTTATAGCGCCCCGCCTCGATCGCCTTGGTCGAGCCGACAATGTCGGCAGTGGCCAGCGCCCAGCCATCGGGGAGGGGCCGATAGTTATCGATGTCGGCAACGCTTTCGAACTTTGCGAAGACCGGCAAAGAAGCGACAAACGGGTCGGACGCGACAGCTGTTTCCATGGCCATTAGATAGCATATTCCACGGCTTGAAGGTGAAGTCGATTACGCTTGGAAATTGACTTGCGCAGGCTTTCCGGTGATAGGGTCGCGCGATGCGAATTGCCTTCTACGCGCCGCTGAAGTCACCCAATCATCCCGTTGTTTCCGGCGACCGCCAGATGGCACGGATGCTTGTCAAAGCGCTGGAGCACGGAGGGCATAGCGTCGAACTGGCATCTGAGTTGCGCTTCTATCTACGCCAGCCGGAGTCGAAAAGTTTCGAGGCACTAAAGATCGAGGCCGCAGAGGAAGCCGCGCGGCTGACCAAACTTTGGGGTCGTGACGGCAAGCCCGATCTCTGGTTCACCTACCATCCTTATTACAAGGCGCCCGACTTGATCGGGCCGGAGCTGGCGTCGGCCTTTGCTGTCCCCTATGTGACAGCGGAAGCCTCCTATTCCAGGCGACGCGAAGCCGGCTTGTGGGCCGATAGCCAAGCATTGGTGGCGCGAGCCATCGAACAGGCGGCGATGAACATCTGCTTCACCCAAAGGGATCGTCAGGGACTGGCGGATGCTATTCCCAAGGCCGCTTTCGGTATGCTTTCGCCCTTCATCGACACATCGGCATTCCGGGAAATCCCGGCACGGGGTTGTCCGACGCGCCTCATTACCGTCGCCATGATGCGCCCAGGCGACAAACTGGGCAGCTATCGCATGCTGGCGCAAGCGCTCGGCTTGATAGGTCACCTGCCCTGGACCATGTCGATCGTCGGAGACGGCCCAGCCCGCGACGAGGTCGAAGCGCAATTCGCCGACCTGCCCGCCGATCGTATCGAGTGGATTGGCTCGATCGAGCCAGCCGCCGTGCCGGATGTCCTTTACACCGGGGGAATCTATGTCTGGCCGGGTTATGGCGAGGCCTACGGCGTTGCCTATCTTGAAGCACAGGCCGCCGGCCTTCCGGTGGTGGCTCAGGACATCGCCGGCGTGCCGGAGGTCGTGCGGGATGGCCAGACCGGGTTTCTAACCCCGCCGGGCGATGTCGCGGCGTTCGCTTCCGCCATTGAAAGGCTTCTGGCCCGTGACGACGAAAGAACCATCATGGCCGCGGAAGCCAGGCGTTTCGTTCTCGAAGAACGTTCCCTCGGTGGCGCAGCTGCGCGTCTGGCCGGACTTATTGCGAAGGTCCCGGTCTCATGACGTCCGATCCGATCTGGCAGCCCTTGGTGGAAGAGCTGGCGCGCCTGCAACGGGCGGGCCGCAAGGCGGAGTTCTGGCTGCGCGACGACGACGCCGTGGATCCGACGCCTGCGCTTAATCGGCTGCTCGACCTCACCGGTGAATTCGCGGTTCCGGTCACTCTGGCCGTCATTCCGGCCCTGACCGACGCGAAGCTTGTCGCCCGGCTTGACCAGGCCCCGCATGCCACGGTCGCGATCCATGGCTGGGCGCACCGAAATCATGCGCCCGAGGACCAGAAAAAGCAGGAACTCGGCGCGCATCGGCCACGCGAGGCGGTGCTCGATGATCTGGCTCGCGGACTGTCGCGAGTAACCGGCCTGCACGGCGCACGTGCCGTTCCGATGCTGGTGCCGCCATGGAACAGGATCGACGCCGGCGTGGTATCCGACCTTGGATCGATAGGTTTTGCGGCCTTGTCAGTCTATGGGCCGCCGAAGCCGGCTTCATTGGCGGTCATCAACAGCAATGTCGACATCATGGATTGGCATGGCACGCGCGGCTGCCTCGATCATGGTCTATTGGTCCAGGCTATCATCGCACACTTGCAGCATGCATCCGACGGCGAGCCGATCGGCCTGCTCACCCACCATCTTGTACATGATGAATCGGCCTGGCTTTTCCTCGAACGATTGTTGACAGTCACCGCACAGGCTGAACCCTGTGCATGGCTTCCGATCAGGACATTGATCGGGCGCCGCGCGGGTAAAGGAAAATAGCTCAGCGCTTTCTGTGCGATGAGACCGGGAATTTGAGCATCTGGCCATCCCGCGCGGCAAAAGCGCCGGCAAACCTGTCCTTGGCCAGCTTCTCCATCTCGTCCAGTTGCTCGTCGGTGCGTGTCGGATCGTGGTGAAACAGCGCAAGCGCCCGTGCACCAGCAGCCTCACAGAGCTTGACGCCCTGTTGCCATGTCGAGTGCCCGTTACCGCGGCGGCGTTCCATTTCCTTCTCGGTGTAGGTGCAATCGTAAATGACGAGGTCGGCATCTTCGATCAGGTCGAGCACCGACTGATCGAGTTTGTCCGGCTCGTGCTCGGTGTCGGTGATCACCGCCACGACGCGGCCGCCCCATTCGATCCGGTAGCCTATGCAGCCTCCCGGATGGGCGAGACTGCCGGTCCGAACCACCACCCCTTCGCGCGGCCGAAGCACGTCTCCGGATACAAAATCGCGGCAGTCGAGATTTGCCTTGCAGACGTTCATTTTCACCGGAAACCACGGCGGCCGTATGAACTCATCGATAATCTGCCGGGTCGTCATGCGTCCTGCAAGATGCCCGGACCAAAGCGTAAGTTTGACGCTCGGGTCGAAGATAGGCGCAAAAGCCGGCAGCCCGATGATGTGATCGTAATGGCAATGGGTGAAAAGCAGGTCGAAATCGGTTACATCCGACGCCTGAAGCGCCCTACCGGCAGGCCGCAGGCCAGAGCCTGCGTCGAACAGAAGCGTATGCTTGCCGCATCGCATCTCAATGCAGATTGTGTTGCCGCCATAGCGAGCGAATTCTGGCCCGGATACAGCAATGCTGCCGCGCACGCCCCAAAATCTGACCAGGAAAAAATCGTCGTCCATGCTACCTTTCGCTCATCATAGCTCTAGGCGCTTCGTGCGTCGATCAGATCCGCGGTCGTATGGCTTAGCCGATCGGCAAGAACCCGCAATATCTCGATGGTCATTTCCGGGAACTCCTTCATAAGCCTCAGGAAATGATCCTTGCGGATTCTCAAGGCCTCCAGATCACTTGCCGCGCTGACGGTGGCAGTGCGGGAGCTGTTGCACAATATGGCGATCTCGCCGACGATCGAATTTGGCAGCAGTTCGGCAACCTTTATCGGCCCGCTGTCGGAATCGACCAGAATATCCGCCCTGCCTGAAAGGATGACATAGGCAGCGTCTGCCTCGTCGCCCTGCCGGAAAAGAATCTGGCCGGCGCTGTAATTCACGCGATCGGATGTGAACGCGAGCAGCTTGAGCTTTGCCGGCTCAATGCCGGAGAACAAGGGAACGCGTTGCAGCATTCCAACTTCATCCTTGAGCAGCATTGTCGCAAACCTTCCTAAATTCGCGTCTGCCAGACTATGACAGAAGTTCCTTGAAGATACCGTTCTCTGCCAAAAGTGTCTCGTGTGTACCGTCTTCCACCAATTGCCCCGAGTCAAAGACGATAACGCGATCGAACATCATCGCCATTGCCGGACTCGTCACGACCCACACAATTGCCGGCGAATGGCCGTCGCGTCTGGCTTCCTCGAGCACGTTTCGCAGCACCTTGTCCTGAACGCGCTGGTCGAGCGCCGACAGCGGCCGGTTGAGAATGAGAAAATCGGGACGCTTGAGCAGAGCCCGGGCAACATCGAGCTTCTGTCGCTGTCCGCTGGTCAGCCGCCTTCCACCGGCGCCGACGTTGAAGTCCAGGCCGACATCCAGAAGCTCGGCATAAAGCCCCAGCTCGTCAAGAATGTCATAGACGATGGAGCGTATGCGGTCCGGCGCGTCGGGATGGTTGTTTCCCACACGGCCGAACAGGACATTGTCCATGACGGTGGCCGCCGCAATGTATTTGGCAGGATCATACCGTTCGATCGCGTTGTGCAGCTCGGGCGGCAGGTTTTCATAGAACCGGTTGCGTGCGGCGACGATCTTGCTCATCAACTCGTCGGTCAGCAGGCCGAAGCGGTGCCGGGGCTCGATATAGGCAAAGCTCAAGGTGATGATCATGGCGCGGTCGGCCTCCGAAACCGCCTCGTAGGGGCGGTTCTTGAGCCGCTGCAGCAAGGTCTCGTAGGCGGGGATCTCCTCGGCGCTCATGAAGGCGAGCTGCTGGAAGAACTGGTGATCTGGCGGCAGGTCGGCAAACAGCTCGATCGCCTGTTCGGCGATCTCCATGCCCATCTCGTAGAGCGTGCTGTCGAGGCCGGCCTGCTTCAGCACGGAAGCAAAGTAGGGATTGGCCGCCAGAGCCTTGTCGGCCAGTTCGGGGCCGGCGGCGGCGCCGAAAAGCAGGTTCTGGCCGATCGTCGCTTCCGTGTTGTAAGCGCCCGGCTCGAAAGGAACCACCAGTTCGCGCAGCCCTTCCTGTTCGAGCCGGGTTCGCAGCGCTGCACGCAGTTCGACGATCCGCCCGGCGAGCTTCGTGTGACGCGTGAGGTCGGCCGAAGAGCGCAAGCCAAGATCCAGAATGTCGCGCGACAGAAGAACCGCGTCGAGCACCCGGCGCACCGCTTCAAAGAGGTCGTGCGGGCCGGTAGCACCGGCGGAAGCATAGTCGATCCAGTCGCTGTGGACGTCGAAATCCGGATTGCCCGACCGGCGCGCCTCGTCCATGTTCCAGCGCTGCTGGTCTGCCGCGGTGCCGTCATAAGTCACCGATGTCAGCGGTGCATGCTTCAACCCGTAGAGCAAGTTATCGCGCAGGCTTGCTTGGAACAGGAAAACATCCGACGAGGCGTAGGACATGCGCCGGCCGGTCACGGCTTCGGGGAGTTCAAGCAGGTCATCGGCGCCCGAAGCGACCTTTCCACTCTCTGGCCAGTTCAGCCGCGCGAAGGCTTCTGCTAGCGCCTCTGCTCCGCCTGTCGGGGTGCTGACCAGCGCCACCGTCTCAGCCGGCTTGACCTGCATGGAGACACGGTTGAGGAGCATTGCACCGCCATCGTCTGCCATGGACAGACCGACCGCCGACAGCGGGTTTGTCATCGGACCGGGATCGTCGATCGCCAGTGCCGCGATTCCCGGCGCAATGATATCCTCGACGGTGAACTGTTCAACGACCTGCTGATATTTGACCTGGACATCCTGCCGATCCTGATCCCAGTCGATCAGCTCCTTCATCGGTCCGGGCAGGTCCTTGTAGGCTCCGATCACCGCCACGAGCTGACCGACGTCCAGCCGGCCCCCTATGACCAGATACCCGCCGATCATGTAGAACAGAAAGGGCGTGAGCTGTGCGAGAAAATTGTTGAGGAACTTTACCATGAATTTCCATTGGTAAAGATCGAAGCGGATCTTGAAGATGAGCCCTAGCCTAGCAGCTATGTCGGCGCGCTCGTAGTTCGACGTGTCGTGGACGTGAACCGCGCCGATACCGTCGACGATTTCGCCAACCCGGCCGGAAAGCGCGCGCGCCGTCAACTGCCGTTGGCGCCCAAGCACGAGCAGCCGCCGCCGCATCCGCGGGATGAGTACGATCTGGATGATCACGATCACCATCGCTATCATTCCGAGCCAGACGTTCTGGACCATGATGAACAGCATGGCCGTCAGCGCCTGGCCGCCGAGCAGCACCGGCTGCAGGAAGGCATCGCCGATAAAGCCGCCCAGCGGCTCCACCTCATCCTTCACCATGGTCGCCACTTCGGCGGATTTCACCCGCTTGAAGTAAATCGGCGGAAACCGCAGCACACGATCGATCAGATCGAAGCGAATACGCCGCAGCATGCGTTCGCCGAGGCGGCCCTTGTAGGTGTTGATGTAGAGTTTGAACAGGCCGTTGATGACGACCAGCAAGAGGAACACAAGGCTCAGGGCAAGCAGCGTCTCCTTGCGGTCCAGCTGAAAACCGGAGAAGAACTGGACCTCGCCAATGAACGGCAGGTTATAGTGCAATTTCATGAAGGGCAGGGTCGCGCCGGGTTGCTCGAACCCCTTCCCCTGGATCGGGCCGTTGACGATCAGCTTCGGCAGGTCGAAGGACATGAAATATGGGATCATCGAAAGCAGGACGATCATCAATATCCAGATCTGCTGCTTCCGGGTGTGCGTCCAGATATAGCGGGCTAGGCTGGGTTCCATATGCGGCTGTCAGTTTGGAGGAAGCAGGCGGTGAAAGCACCTGCTGGCAAACGATGTATCGGCAATGTCTTCGCGGATGGACGCCGCTGGTCCGGACAGACGCAACCGGCCCCCTTCGTGACCGTGCAACGGCGAAACGGCTGGTGGCATAGTCTCATCCGCAAGTCGAACAGCCTTGGGTGAGGCAATATTGCGTTGTGTAGCCCGAAATCCCAACATAGAAGACGAATATGATGGATGTCACGCAAGCACGCAATGCCGGCATTGACGGGCACGAACAAGCCTTGGACCTCGCCCGGGGAATTGCCGCCTATGTCGACCACCCTCTTGTCGCCGGGCTGGCGCGGGTCATCGCCAAGTATCCGACTGCCGATATCGCCAACGCCTTCAACCACAAGCAGGTCGCCTGCAAGATGTGGGCGCTCGACAAGCTGTTCGAAAACGACGGCGGCCGGTTCGGGCGCATATGGGTTCTGGGCGGATGGTACGGCGTATTGCCGGCAATGCTTTTCAACGACGCCCGTTTCGACATTGCGGCGATCGACAGCATCGACATCGATCCTGAAGTCGGGCCGGTCGCCCGGACCCTCAACCGGGAAGCCGGCGACCGCTTCCGGGCGCTGACGGAAGATATGTACGCACTCGACTATGCGGCCGGTCGGCCCGACCTGGTGGTCAATACGAGCTGCGAACACATAGCCGACCTGGGTGCCTGGCTTGCCCTGCTTCCGCGGGGCACGAAGGTGCTACTGCAATCGAACGATTACTTCAGCGAGCCGACGCACATCAACTGCGTGGCTTCGCTTGCAGCCTTCGAAGCAATGGTGGCGCTACGGGAGATCAGGTTCTCCGGCGAACTGCCGACAAAAAAATATACCCGCTTCATGCTGATTGGAACTGTTTGAAGCGCGTTGCGCGAATCCAACCGAGATATGACCTGCGCTAGGATTTCGAGGACCAGGTTCGATGCCGCTCGCGCAGGATTTGCGCCGAGTGACGGGCGCCTTCCAGATCGAGACGATGCGCGGCTGGCGTCGGTCCCGCAAGCGCCTGTTCGATCGCTTGCGCCAGACACTCAGGCGTCAGGTCCTTTTCCATCCGCACCGTTGCAAGACCGAGTTCTTCGAGCATCAGGGCTCGAACCGTCTGTTCCGTTTCCCCGCCGGCTGCAAAGGGAACGAGCAGCGAGCGACAGCGCGCGCGAAGGACATCGCAGACAGTGTTGTAACCCGCCTGCGAGACCGACAGGCGGGCGCCGGTCAGCAAGCTGGCGAAATCCTCGCGAAACCGAAAGATGGACAGGCCCGGCGTGGCATCGCGTGTAATCGCGTCAAACTCGTCCTTCGGCAAGTTTGGGCCGGTGATCAGACACCATTTCCAGGCGTTGTCGGCATTCCGCGCTGATGCGATGGTGGACCGGACAAGGCTCTTTCCGGCGGCTCCGCCGCCAACCGACACCACAACGTCGAAACGCTCGGAGGCCGCGGGCGCTGGTGGCGCGGCAACGAGCCCTGTGTACGCAACCTCGGCCCTGATCGCTCCCGCCAGTGGAAATGTCTTGTCTAGGGTTGCGAAAGCCGGATCGCCATGGACCATGACAAGGTCAAAATGCCTGTTAACGAGATCGACCGTTTCCTCGTTTCGGCCCGGCTTGACGCGCTCCTGAAGGATATCACGGACGGACGTCACCAGCAGCGGTCTGGGCGACGCCGCGTCGATGGCCTCGATCAGCGGCAAGAGTTCGAAACGCATCTGCCGGCGCCCAAATGGAAACGCCTCGACAATGACGATATCAGGCCTGCAATCCCGGAATGCCTGCAGCAGCATCTCTGAACGCCGTTTCTTGAAATCATCGTCAATGGGCTTGCCCTGCAGGTCGACAAGACCGGAAAATCCTTCATCACCGGAGGTAACAGATGGCAGGGTTACAGATATTGCCCCCAATCCCGGAAACCCCGCGACCGGCGCTCCGCCAGTGACGATGGTTACGTCAAACCCGTCATCGACCAGAGCCGCCGCGACGCGGCTGGAGCGCGCGAGATGGCCGATGCCGAGCAGGTGCTGGACATAGAAGAAAGCGCGCAGCCGCTTCATTCGGCGGCCCGCCACTCCCGTTCGAACAGCTCCTTGAGCTGTCCAATGCTTGCCATGTGATCGAAATTGCCGCGCACGCGCGCCTCTGCGGTGTCGCCGAGGCGGGCACGCAGCACGGGATCACGGATCAGTCGCTCCAGCGCCTGTGCCAGGGCAATTGGGTTTTCCGTCGGAACCAGTAGCCCGGTTTCATCCGGCGATAAAAGCTCCGGCACGCCGGAAACATCGGTCGACACGCAGGCAAGCCGCTGGCTGGCCGCCTCCACCAGAACATTCGGCAGACCATCGCGGTCGCCATTTGCGGTGATCCTGCAGGCCAGGGCGAAGATATCGGCGCGGCGGTAGTGCTCAAGCACCTCTTCCTGCGCGAGCGCGCCTTTCCAAGAGATGCGACCATCCAGTCCGAGTTTTTGCGCCAACGCCTTGAGCCGCTCCAATTCCTCGCCGCCGCCAATATGCTCGAAACGCCACGCTAAATCACCGGGCAAGAGGGCAAGGGCCTCCAGCAAGGTGTCGAAACCTTTCTTTGCAACGGCGCGCCCGACACTCAGAACGATAACCGGTTCGTCCGGCGCCGAGCCGTCATGCTGTTTTCGTGCCTCGCCGAAAATGCCGAAGCGATCAAGGTCGAGCCCATGATAGCTCAAATGCACTGACGAGTTGCCGTCGGCGAGTTTTTTCAGACGGTCGAAGCCCGTTTTCGTGCAAGTTACCGTCCAGCGCGCCGAGGAAAGCTTGCTGGCCAGATCCCAATCCGCCGAAGTCCAGATGTCCTTGGCATGGGCCGAGCAGCTCCAGGGCAGACCAAGAAGCTGGCTGGCATAGCGCGTCACCGATGCCGGCGTGTGCGCGAAATGCGCATGCAGCCATACCGCGTCTTCGGGCCATTCGGCCGCTAGCACGAGCGCTTGCCCGAAACGGCGCGCGCGATTGCGCGTAAAGTCGCGCGGCATATCGACGGCCAGCGATCCCAGTGCACGCCAGAAGCCCGGCCGCTGCAAACAAGCAGAAAGCGAGCGAACCACGCGCAGCGGCTCTTCATGCAGATATTCCGGCAGATAATGGACGGGCGCTTTGATCTCGTCATGCACGGGGTGGCGTTTTGCGTCGGTCGGCCGCCTGAGCGCAACGAGTATCAGATCGAACCCCGCACGCTCCAGTCCGAGCAGTTCCTGCGCGATGAAGGTTTCCGACAGCCGCGGATAACCCTTCAGAACCACGACGATCTTGCGATGTTGCAACTCAGTTCATGCCTTCAATAACCGAAAGGTGAGGGCCAGCCTGCCGGTCGAGCAGTTCCGCGACGATTTCGGAAATATGAGGGAGCCCTTCCAGGGTCAGATGTGGATTACTCTGGGATGGACGAGGCCGATTCGGCAGCGCCACCAGTGCATCGGCAAACCGCTGGGAGTCCTTGGCTTCCTCCGGCAAAAGCATTTCGATGAGGCCCAGTTCGGCCGCGCGCCGCGCGCGGATCAGTTGTTCCTGGCGGGGTTCGATGCGCGGCACGATGAGCGCCGGCTTGTCGAAAGAAAGTATCTCGCAATAGGTGTTGTAACCGCCCATCGCCACTACCGCCTTGGCGCCGGCAATCAGGTCTTCCATGCGGTTGTCGAACTCGATAATCTTGATGTAGGGGATCGTGGCACCCTTCTTCAGCAACTTATTGCGCTTGCGAGCCGGCATGTAAGGCCCAAGCACGATCAGCGCCTTGTGCTGCAATTTCGGATCCTGCTGATAAGCGTCGATGACGTCGTGAATCAATTCGGCCCCGTCGCCGCCGCCACCGGTGGTAACCAGGATATAGTCGCCCTCTGGCCGGTGGCCGGGCAACTGGTTCCGCTGCAAGCTCCGTTGCAGGAAACCGACGAATCTCATTTTTGCCCTGACAGCCGGCGGCACATCCAAGCCGGTCAATGGGTCGTAGAAATCCGGCGGGCCATAGGCCCAGACCTTGTCGTAGAACAGGCCTATCTTGCGCATCACATCCCTGCGAGCCCACTCTGCTTCGAGCAGATGCGGTGCATCCATCACCTCGCGCAGGCCAAGCACCAGCGTGGTGCCCCGGGTCTTGAGGTAGGACAGCGTGTCCTCAATCTCACCGCGTAGGCCGAGCGGTTCCTTGTCGACGATGAAGATATCCGGCCGGAAGGTCTCGGCTGTGTGGCGGATGATCGACTGACGCATCCTTAGCGTCTCATGCAGATCGATGTCCTTTTCCAACGAGGTGTATTCGCCGTTGCGCAACTTGATGACGCTGGGGATCTTCACGAAGTCGACACGGGCGCGGTAGTCGAAGGCGCCGGCGATAGTCGCACCCGAAATGATAAGCACCTGAAGCCCACGGAAATCCTCGACTAGCGAATGCGCAATAGTCCGGCAGCGCTGCAAGTGGCCGAGCCCGAACGTGTCGTGGCTGTACATGAGAATTCGAGCGTTTTCTGCGTGCTGGGTCATTCTTGAACGTCTCTTAAAATTCTCGCCTTGAGACCGTGAGCGCCCCCCGGCTTCGAAACCATCCCGGGTGTGAAACACATGGCCGCAATTTCAATTTATATCGCTTCTATGGAATGCCGTTCAGATATGCTTTCTGATCGCCAGTCCGGAACTAGGTGGGTTGGCGAATATCGCCGCGAGGAGTGAGCAGAGACTTCCTGTTGTATTGTGGGATGGATCGAGGAGGAAAACGATGTCAAAAAAATAGGCAGAAGTCATCCCTCTTGATTCCAATCCGGATTGCTAAAAACGATTTCCCCTATCTTGCCCATACAGCCAATTGCTTGATCGGTATACGAAAGGACAAGGTCGCTGGGCGTCGCACGGCGCATTGTTGTAGAGCTCATTCGTGCGCCATTGCACTCGCCTTGGACCAAAGGTGCCGCCCATTATTCTCTTGAAGGGCGGTCTGATTGTGATTCACCGACCAGAAATTGAGCCATCTGTCGCCAAGCTAGCCGGAATTTTAGCAATAATCGAGTGGATGCGAGCGGTCGCGCCACACCGCCCGCAGCAGGGTGTGTGCGACACCGGTTGCTTGTCGATCATTATGACCCATGCCAATGCCTTATTGGAGCGGTGACGGTACCTTTTTTAAACGGCTTGGGCAGGGCCGTCGAACGTCTTGAGGTACAAAAATCGCCCAATTGGTCCCGATAGTTGGTGAACCCTGGAAAAATTCTTTGCGGCGATTTCCCTTTAGAACCAAAGCGTAATTTTTTGACGGCTCTGGTCGGTCTCTTATGGGGCTATGGAAACATCCTAGTGTAATTTCAATTAGTTATAGGCTGTTTGAACAATCGAGTGGGAGTAGGGGTCAGCGTAGTCGGGAGTGCTCCGGCGTAGTTTCTCGCAAAAAACGACGCGCTTTAAGTCTTTGTTTTCGTGCATGTCGTTGTCCCAAACCGGAACTTTTGGGCGACATGCATTAGCCTACCGTCAGCGCATGCCCGCATTTGCGAGATTGGCCGCCGGTGTGTCTTGAGATCGCCTCATCGGCTGACCGCAATCAGAATTCTAGGCGATGCCGCCCAAAAGTTCCTCCGCCCTGGAAACAGCGGCCGCCTGATGTGGCTGCAAGGGTTGGCCGGCATAGCTTTCGAAGACCGGCAGGAACGGGTCGTCGATATGCGTCCTGATGCCGGACAACTGCTCCATCACCGCCAGGCCACAGTAGGGAACGTAGGAGGCGGAATAGCCGCCTTCGTGCGACATCATCAGGCGCCCGCCGCAGAGGTCGTCCGCCGCCTGCATCAGCATCCGCGTCATGTCGCGGTAGCTGCCGCTATGCAGCATCATGCGCCCCAGCGGATCGGCCGCCGAGGCGTCGAAGCCCGACGGCACGACGATGAGATCAGGCTTGTAGCGATTGAGCGCCGGTAGCACGACGCGTTCGAAGACGGACATGTAAGCGCCGTGGCCGCAGCCGGCCGGCAGCGGTACATTGATGTTGTAGCCTTCGCCCTTGCCCTCGCCGCGTTCCTTGTGAAGACCGCTGTCATGCGGATAAAGCCCGTCCTGATGGATCGAGATGGTCAGTACCGACGGGTCCGAATAGAAGGCGGACTGGGTGCCGTTGCCGTGATGAACATCCCAGTCGACGCTGGCGACCCGCTCGAAGCCATGTTTGGCCCGGTTCTTCAGGATAGCGACCGGAACGTTGCCGAACAGGCAAAAGCCCATGCCTTGCCCGCGCTCGGCATGATGGCCGGGCGGTCGCACCAGCGCATAGCCATTGTCGACATCGCCGCTCAACACCGCATCCATCACCGCTGCCGTGCCGCCGGCAGCCAGACAGGCGATCTCGTAGCTGCCATGGCCGAAGGGGGTGAGATAGCTCGCATCGCCGCCGCGCCCATCACTGAGCAGCTTGATACGGCTGATGTAGTCGCGGTCGTGAAACAGGGCGAGGTCATCCTCGCTCACCGCGACGGAGGCGATCTTAGACAGTTTCTCGGTCAGGCCCGAAACCTCCATCAGATTGCGGAATCGGCGTTTCGTGTCGGCATTCTCCGCATGCTCGCCCGGCTCGATGGTCAGGCTCGGCTGAAAGAACTGCGCGGCATTGCCGGTCTCGTGCCAGAGATAGAGTTCGTGGAAATTCCAGCCCGTCGTCATCTCGTGCCTCATCCCGCCTGGATCATTGACGCGGCGCGTTCGGCGATCATGATCGTCGGCGCGTTGGTGTTGCCCGACACCATTTTCGGAAAGACCGAGGCGTCAGCGATGCAAAGCCCGTCCAGCCCATGAACCTTCATCGACGTGGGATCGACGACGGCCATTGCATCTGAACCCATGCGGCAGGTGCTGGTCGGGTGATAGAGCGTCGTGCAGTGGCCGCGTATATAGTGGGCGATCTCGGCGTCGCTCTCGCATTCGGCGCTCGGCGTGATTTCGCCGACGAGCATTTCGGCAAGCGGCGACTGCGCCGCGATGCGCCGGCTGATGCGGATGCCTTCGACCAGCGTGGCGATGTCCGAGCCATCCTCGTCGCTGATGAAGTAACGTGGGTCGATCGCCGGATATTCGATTGGATTGGCCGAGCGCAGGCGAATCTCGCCGCGGCTGTCTGGCCGCTGCAGCGTGGTGTGCAGCGTGATGCCGGGTCTGGACGAAAGGAACCGAACATAGTCGCGATGCGGGCTGATGGCGCCGTAAAGCTGCAGGTCCGGCTCGATATCGGGCCGGCTCTTGACGAAGCCACCCGCCGCCACCCAGGGTGAGGAACGCGGGCCGCTGCGCGATGTCTGCCATTCCGCGAAGTCGCGCTGCAGCGTCTCGTCGGTCCAGGCGCCGACGCCGATCTTGTCCTTGGTATAGAAGGTGATCGGAATGTTGATGTGGTCCTGCAGATCCTTGCCCACGCCCGGCAGGTCGTGCACGGGAGCAACGCCGACCTGGGCGAGTTCGTCGGCCGGCCCGATGCCCGAAAGCAGCATCAACTGGCAACTGCCGATCGAGCCCGAAGACAGCACCACCTCGCTGTCGGCGAAAGCGGTCTCAGGTTCGCCATTGACGAGATAGCGGATGCCCTTGACCCGGCCCTTCTCGACGATCAGGCCCGTCGCCAGCACACCGGTTTTCACGGTGAGGTTGGGACGTTCCCGCGCCGGGCGCAGATAGGCCTTGCCGGTGCCCCAGCGTTCGCCATTCTTGATGGTGAACTGGAACAGGCCGACGCCTTCCTGCTCGACGCCGTTGAAATCGCGGTTCTGCTTGTAGCCTGCGGCCTTGCAGGCCTCGATCCAGGCAAGCTCGTTGGGATCGACATGTCCGACATTGCCGATATGCAGCGGCCCGTCGGCGCCGTGCAGCGGGTCGTTGCCGAGTTCGGCATTGCTTTCACTGGCCTTGAACACCGGCAGCACGTCAGCCCACGCCCAGCCGGGGCAGCCCATCGCCGCCCAGCCATCATAGTCGGACGGCAGGCCGCGAATATAGATCATGGCGTTCAGCGCGCCGGAGCCGCCGATCATCTTGCCGCGCGGCCAGAACACCCGCCTGCCGCGGCAGCCGGCCTGCGGCTCGGTGTAGTAGCCCCAATCGACTTCCGTGTTGAACATGGTCGGCCAGTCCGACGGCACGTCCGAGGCGAGCGGCGCCTCGCGCCCGGCCTCCAGCAGCAGCACCTTGCGGGCAGGATCGGCGCTGAGCCGGTTTGCCAGCACGCAGCCGGCCGAGCCGGCGCCCACTATGATCGTATCGAACATCGTCAGTCTCTCACTTTCCGGCCGGGGTCGGGCTTTGCACAATGCTGCTTGCTGCTGGCTTGCTGTCGGGGCTGGCGCGACGGCGCCCGAGCCAGTCGATGAGATCGCCAAAACGGCCGACCAGCCCCTTGGGCATCAGCACCACCGACAGGGCGATGATCAGGCCGAGCCCGAGCGTGCGGAACTCGCCGCTCTCTCGCATCAACTCGTCAGCCAGCACCAGCACCACCGTCCCGACCAGCGGTCCCCAGAACGTGCCGACGCCGCCGACCACGACGATGGCGATGATGAACATAAGTTGCGACATCGACAGCACACCGGGGCCGATCGCCTGGAAATGCGCGGCATAGAAACCGCCGGCCAGCCCGGTGAAGAAGGCGGAGATGCCGAACACCAGAAGCTGCGCCTGGAAGCGGTTGACGCCGCGGGCCACCGCATAGCCCGGATTGTCCTTCAGCGCCCGGAAAGCAAGGCCGATCGGGCTTTTGACGATCGCGTAGGTGAAGACCATGGTGAGCGCGAACAGCACCGCGATGATGGCGTAATTGCCGACCAGCCACTGCGCTCGGAGCAAGGCCCTGGTGCCGAGGTCGCCGAAGCGGGCAAAGCCGACGGCGCCGCCGGTGAACTGGCGGCAGACGGAGCCGACCATGACGAAACATTCGGTGTCGGTGACGATCAGCAGATACATCGTCTGGGCGATCGCCAGCGTCAGCAGCGCCACATAGACGCCGGTCAGGCGAAGGCAGGCGAGGCCGACGACCAGCGAGAACAGCACGGCGCCCAGCGCGCCAGGCACAAGTGCTGCCCAGACGTTCCAGCCGAAATAGAAGCAGAGCATCGCCGTCGCATAGCCGCCGAAGGCAAAGATCGCCATTTGCGCCAGCGAGAAGATGCCCGAGAAGCCGAACAGGAGGTTCCACTGCGAGGCGATCGTCGCATAGAACAGCGCCAGCACGATCTGGCCAAGGATGTAGCGGCTGTCGACCAGGAACGGCAGCGCGATCGCCGCCGCGATCAGCATCAGGCTGATGGCAAGATCAGTCCTGGCCGAGCGGGACATGGAGAAACGGGGCAGGGGACGTGTCTCTGTCATGATGACCCTCACATGCGCCGGATTTCGGCGTGGCCGAAAAGGCCGGACGGCCGCCAGATCAGCACGGCAATGACGACGAACAGCAGCGATGGAAAGCCCCACCTGGCGCCCAAGACGTACTGGACGAAGGATTCGAGCAACGCCAGCCCAAGTGCTGCTGCGATGGCGCCCGGCAGATTGCCGAGACCGGCGACCACGCACATGATGAAGGCCTTCAGCATCGGGTCGTTGCCGAGTGGCGGCGACAATTGCGTCATCGACGAGACCATGACGCCGCAGATGCCGGCGAGCGCGCCCGACAGCATCAGCACCTGCAGGTAGACGCGGTTGACGGCGACGCCCATGAGTTGCGCCGCGTCGCGGTTCTGCGCCGTCGCCCGGATCGCACGACCCATCCGCGTGCGGCCGAGCGCCGCCGAGACGACCACCATCATGACGACCACCACCGCGATGATCAGAAGGTTTTGCCAAGGCAGCGTCAGCGGCCCCAGGCGCAGGGCGCCGGCGATCGAAACCGGCTGCTTCAGCGGCTGCCCGCCATAGGTCAGGAGGATGGCATTCTCGAGGGCGATGCCGATGCCGACCGTGGCGATCATGACGTTGGCTTCGAATGTCGATTTGTCGTTCTGCAGGAGATTGCGAACGATCGCGAAATAGAGGATGGCGCCGGCCAAAGCACCCGCGCCGATAGCACCGGCGAAACCGATCGCGACCGGCAGGCCGAGCGAGGTGATCACCGTGAAGGCGACGTAGCCGCCAAGCGTCAGCATCGCCGCATGGGCCATGTTGAGCATGCCCATCGAACCCCAGACCAGCGACAGCCCGACCGTCGCCAGCGCATAGAGCGCGCCCGAGGTGAAGCCGGCGACGAGAATGGCCATGAGAACGTCGGTCATGGCGTCAGCCTCCGAGATAGGTTGCGAGGAGTTCGTCGCGCGCCATCAGTTCGGCGGGCTTGCCTGACCAGACGATGGCGCCGTCGTCGAGCAGATGCAGGCGGTCGGCGAGGTCCTCGACCCGGGCCGGGTTCTCCTCCACCAGCAGGATCGTGCGCCCAGCCTTGCTCAGTTGCGAAATGACGTCGTAGACCTGATCGATGATCAGTGGCGCGAGGCCAAGCGACGGCTCGTCGATCAAAAGGATGCGCCCGCCCATCATCAGGCCGCGGCCTATGCCGACCATGCGCCGTTCGCCGCCCGACAGGCTCGAGGCGATCTGGTTGCGACGGTCGGCAAGCTTCGGCAGAAGCGCGTAGACCTCGTCCAGCCGACGCGCGATCTCGGCCTTGTCCGGCGCGAGATAGCCGCCCATCAAAAGGTTTTCGAGCACGCTCATCTGCGCGAACAGCATATCGCCCTGCGGCACGTGGGCGACGCCCAACATCGCCGTCTCATGCGGCTTGCCGGACAGGCGCCGGCCGTCGATGCTGATCTGACCGCCGCGCAGCGGCACCAGGCCGGAAATGGTCTTGAGCAATGTCGACTTGCCATGGCCGTTCGGGCCGACGACGGTGACGAATTCACCGGCATGAACGGTCAGCGAAATGCCCTTGAGCACGTCGAGTCCGTCATAGCCGCAGACGATGCCGTCGAGTTGCAGGACAGGTGGTTTTGCGGCTGCGCCCGTCATGGCGTTCCCCCCACCGCCGGATTCGTCGCGGCAGCTTGCTCATCGAAGAATTTCTTCAGCCGTTTCTGCGTGCCCTGGCCGAGATAGGTTTCGACAACGGTCTGGTCCTCGGCGACCTTGTCCGGCCGGCCTTCGAATATCACCTTGCCATGGTGCATGATGATCACGCGGCTGGAGAGCGCCAGGAGAAAGCGCATGACGTGCTCGATCAGGACGATGGTCAGTCCCTGGTCGCGCAGTTTCAGCACCATCGCCATGATCTGGTCGATCTCGGCGACGTTGAGCCCGCCCACCGGCTCGTCGAGGAAGAGCATTTTCGGCCGGGTGGCGATGGCGCCGGCAATCATCAGCAGCTTGCGGTCGAGCACCGGCAGCCGCGCCACGGTCTCGTCGGCCTTGGCCGCAAGCCCGACGAAGTCCAGCGCTTCGATCGTTGCCTGCCGGACATCCTCGCCAAGGCGGAAGCCGGCCAGCCTTCGCCGCTGCCGGCCGAAATACGCGGCGATCTCGATGTTTTCGCGAACGGTCAAGCTGTCGAAGGCGGCATTGAGCTGGAAGGTGCGGGCGATGCCGAGTTGGCAGATGCGGTCGGCCGGAAGCGCCGAAATGTCGGTGTCGCCGAAATGCACCCGGCCGCCACTGGCCGGCGTGATCCCGGTCACCACGTCGAAGAAAGTTGTCTTGCCGGCGCCGTTTGGCCCACCAATGCCAACGATCTCGCCCGCATTGACCACCATCGACACGCCGTCGACGGCGGCCAGCGAGCCGAACCGTTTGACCACACTGTCACAAACCAGCATCGGACCGGCGGCCTCAGTCATATTTCTCACCCAATGGAGCCGGTCGGGCAAACGGCCCGGCCGGTGTCGTTGGTTTCATTTCCGCGTCCGGTCACTTGATCCATGGCGGCAGGATGAAGCTGTCCGTGGCATAGAGCACCGGCGCGATCAGCTTCGGATCGGTTTTGTAATCCTGATGCTGCAGGAACTGGTGCGGCATGCCAAGCGACGGATCGGCTACCTGCGTCGGATAGCAGAAGGCCGATTGGCCGGCCGGATCGGCCCGGTAGGTGCCGTTGACCCCGCGATAGACCAGGCGCTTCATCGCATTGGCCACCTTGGTGGTCTGCGCCTTGTCCATCGGTTCGCCTGGACCACCGGCGATTGCCGCGGCAAGCGCCCACATCCACAGGCCGTCATAGGTCTGCGATCCCGTGATGTAGGCCGAGTTCGGACCGAATTTGGCCCGGTAGCTCTCGCGGAACGGCTTGGAGAAATCGTCCGGCAGGCAGCCGA
Source organism: Mesorhizobium sp. WSM4808 (assembly GCF_055811675.1). Classification (NCBI taxonomy): domain Bacteria; kingdom Pseudomonadati; phylum Pseudomonadota; class Alphaproteobacteria; order Hyphomicrobiales; family Phyllobacteriaceae; genus Mesorhizobium; species Mesorhizobium sp. WSM4808. The sequence continues at coordinate 193,456 of NZ_JBVVQX010000011.1, read as the reverse complement.
TCACCGTCGAATAGACGACGCCGTTGACCGCCTCGCCGCCGATCTCGCGGAAAGCCGGCAGCGATGGTCCGTACTGCATGTAGATCAGGCTGTTGATCGGCTCGGCGAGGAACTGGACCATGAACTGCGCCAGGTCCTGCGGCAGGAAGTGCGTGACCAGGATCGCCGCCGGCGGGTCCTGGCGAAGTTTCGCCAGCGTCGGTCCCCATTGGTTGGTCGGGAACGGAACGGTCTCGAACAGACTAACCTCGAAGCCGTATTCGGCGGCCTTGTCGCGGATCGCGTTGGCGATGACGATCGAATATTCGTTGGCAGACGGGATGATGGCGATCTTCTTGTTGGGCGCCTTCCATTTGCCGTCCGCGGCAAGCGTCTTGAGGAAGTTCAGGCAGCCCGGTCCATACCAGAACTCCGGCGGATCGCCCTGGAAGGAGCTGTAATAGCGGGCGGGGTCGGTCTTGAACTTCTCATTGTGCGAAATCAGCGTGTTGTAGTGCATCATGATGACGTCGTTGTCGGCGGCGACGTCCATCTCGATCATGTTGGTGCCGAGATTGTAGCCATTGATGATGACCGGCGCCTCGAAGCGGTCGATCAGGCGCTGCATCGACTGGCTGACGAGGTCGGCGCCCATTTCCTTGGTGTCTTCGATGTGGATCTCGACAGGCCGGCCGAGAATGCCGCCCGCCGCATTGATCTCCTCGGCGGCAAGTTCGAGACCGTTCTTGAACTCGATGCCGTCGGCGGCGGCAATGCCGGACATCGGCAGGGCCGAGCCGACCGGAATGGGCTTGGTGTCCTGGGCGATCGCCGCAGTGTTCATATCGGCAAGAAGCGCGGCACCGGCCGCACCCGCGCCGACCACGCCCTGCAGCATTGCACGTCTGTTCATCATGGCAAAGTTCCCCTTTTTTGGCGTTGGTTAGAGTCTTTTCTTCATGCGAAATCTTTCACACCAGATCTTTCTGGCGAAACGCGTGGGTCATGGGCACGAAAGCGGCTTCCAGGTCGGCTGCCGCCGAAAGCACGCGGGCATCGTCGCCGCGCGCGCCGATAATCTGGAAGCCGACGGGCAGGCTCGCCTCGGTCATGCCGCAAGGGATGACGCAGGCGGGTTGCTGGCTGAGATTGATGGGGTAGCTGAACGCTGCCCATTCGATCCATCGCGAGAGGCCGCTGCCCAGAGGCACTTCAAGGCCAACGTCGAAGGCTGGAATCGATGACCCCGGCGAAACGATGAAATCATAGTCGTCCAGCAGCCGGTCCATGGCGGCGCCGAATTCGGCGCGCTCCAACTGTGCGGCGACGAGCGTATGGACGTCGAACGCCGCCCCAGCCTGTGCGATCTCCAGGAAGCCCGGATCGATGCCCGCCCGTTCGCTCGGCGGAACCAGCGCCAGCCGCGCCGCGGCGCCGGTGAACCAGTGATGCTGGAACAGGTCGAGGAGATCGCCACCGGGAAGATCAATCGGCTCGACCGTCGCGCCGAAGGTGTCGAAACACGTCAAGGCGTGGGAGACGACGGCGGCGATCCCGGAATCCAGCGCTCCTGAAGGCGGCTTCGACCAGTAGCCGATCCGAGCGCCCCGCAAAACTTCTTCGATCCGGCCAAGCGGCGCCAGCGTTCCCACGCCTTGCTGCCAGTCGCTGATATCACGGCCGGACATGGCGCCGGCCATGACGGAAAGATCGAGTGCTGTCCGTGCCATCGGTCCGATATGGGCGACGGTTCCGAACGCGCTGGACGGATAGGCGGGCACGCGGCCGAAGGTCGGCTTCAATCCGGCGATGCCGGTGAACGAGGCCGGAATGCGGATCGAGCCGCCGCCATCGGTACCGAGATGGAAGACGCCGGCGCCGGTGGCGGCGGCCACCGCCGCTCCGCCGGAGGAACCGCCGGGGGTCTTTTGCGCATTCCAGGGATTGCGCGTGATGCCGCAGAGGCCGCTGTCGGTAATCGCCTTCCAGCCGAATTCGGGCGTCGTCGTCTGTCCGATGAAGACGGCGCCGGCTCTGCGCAGCAGGGCAACGGCGGGGGCATCCTTGTCATAGGCGGCGGAAGTCGTCGTCCTGCTGCCGTAACGCACGCTCCAGCCCTCGACCCAGACGATGTCCTTCAGCGTCGTCGGTATGCCGTCGGCTGCCGACAGCGGCTCGCCTGCCCGCCATCGTTTCTCGGAAGCACCTGCGGCCTCGATCGCACCCTTGCGGTCGATCATGGTGAAGGCGTTGAAAAGCGGATTGATCGCTTCGGCGCGATCCAGCGCCGCCAGCGTCACCTCGACGGGCGACAGCGATCCAGCGCGGTAGGCGGCGCTAAGCTCCGCAGCAGCCAGGCGGCACAGATCATCGGCGTCGGCAATGGGAGACAGCCCATTCGGCATGCAGTTCGAACCCCTCACTTCATGGCCGCTCTTCCGGCAGCCTTGTCAGCCCGGGCAATCTGGCGGGTTTTTTCATCACCATAAAATGTATTGTTGTGGGGAATATTCGCTATTTAATGTAACAAAGAGCCATGAATCTGACCATTCGGCAGTTGCGCTATGTCTGCGAAGTCGCCCGCCTTGGCAGCGTGCTGGCGGCCTCCAGATCGCTCTACATCTCGCAATCCTCCATCCTCGCGGCGATCACTCTGGCCGAGACCGGGATGGGGGCGCGCATTTTCGACAGGCGGCCGGCGCGCGGCGTCTCCATCACGCCGGCCGGCCAACGCTTCGTCGCCGCCGCCCGCATCATGCTGGCGGCGGAGACGGAGTTCAACCGGTCGATCGGAGACCTCAACGGGCGCGTGCCGAAGGTCCTGCGCATCGGCTGCTTCGAGCCGTTCGGCGCGCTGTTCATGCCGGAGATGCTGCGCAGCTACCTCGACAGCGTCGGCGATGTCGAGATCGACCTTGTCGAGGCCGACCAGGTCCAGTTGCAGGAACGGCTTGTCGCTGGCCAGATCGATCTGGCCATTCTCTACGACATCGGTCCAATCGGTATCGACAGCGTCACCCGCATCTGCAAGGTACCGGCGCATGCCGTGCTCAATGCAGACGATCCCCTTGCCGCGCGCGACGGCATCTGGCTGGCGGAACTGGCGGCACGGCCGCTGGTGCTGCTCGACCTGCCGCACACGGCGACCTATCTCCTGACCCTGTTCGACGTGCTGGCGAAACGACCGGAGGTGCGCTTTCGCACGCGCTCTTATGAAACGGTGCGCTCGGCCGTCGCATCCGGCTTCGGCATGGCCGTCCTCAACATGCGGCCGATCGGTCGCGCCACCGCCGATGGCGAGGAGATCGTTCGAAGACCAATCCTCGATGAACTGCCGCCACCCACGCTGATCGTCGCCGACATGTACGGGTCGGCAAAGCCACTCTTCGTGCGTGTCTTCATCGACATGTTCCATCGCTTTTTCAGCGCGGTGGGCCCTTCGGGCTTTTCGGTGACGACGCCGGAGCGCGAACCTTTTCTACTGGTCGCCAGGGACGATGGCTGAGCCGCCCCCCTGGCGTTGCGGACATTTACAGGACCGGCGTTGCAACCGCGCCGGAGGCGCGGGTTCCTGATCGAGATGTTCAAGATCGACGGGCGGCTCGGCGACAACTCTTCGGTGCGCGCCCACGTTTCACCAACACCAATGCTCGGTCGCCTGCTCGCAGGTTGGAGCGGAGACGGTACTTTTCGAGACGGCTTGGGCACGCCGTCGAACGCCGCAAAGTGCAAGAAATCGCTCGATTGGTCCCGATAGTTGGTGAACCTTAAAATAGGTGGCTGCCTGCTGAGACGTACAAAGGATCGCCGGTATCGAAGCCTACCGGCGCGACAAATGACGAAACCGGCGCACAGATTGCATGAGCACTGGCCATTGCCGTTAAACTGAAGTTTTGGCGCAACCACTCGGTTGCGGGCGCGTTTGTGAGCAAGGGCATCGATTGGAGGGATAGATTCGTCAACAGTTCCAAGCACAAGCGCCCGGATTACGAAACTCGCTGCGGTGCGCTGGCTCGCGCTGTGGTTATGCTTGGGAACCTGTTCCAGCTGCTCGGGAGCCCAGTCGGCGCTTGATCCGGCCGGAGAGGAAGCGCGCCAGATCGCCGACCTTTTCTGGCTCATGGCCATTGCTGGCGGCCTTATCTGGCTGACGGTCATCGGTCTTCTGGTCCACGCGACACGTCATGAGCGCACTCCCATAGACGAGCGTGTTGCAAGCCGGCTGATTTTCTGGGGCGGGGCAGCCATTCCTTCGCTACTCCTCTTTCTCTTGCTAGGCTATGCGCTTTGGTTGATGCCTGGACTGAGACCTTTCGCACGAGCCGGCGAAGCCAATGGTCTCAGGATCGAAGTGACCGGTGAGCAATTCTGGTGGCGGGTCGCCTACCACCCGGCTGGCGGCGGAGTTCCTATTCTTTCCGCCAACGAGATCAGGCTGCCGGTTGGCGAGCGCGTCGAGTTCTTGCTGAAAAGCACCGACGTCATCCATTCCTTCTGGATTCCTGCGCTCGGTGGCAAGATGGACATGATCCCGGGTCGCGTGAATCGGCTCTCGTTGCTGGCGACCAAACCTGGCACCTACCGCGGCCCTTGCGCGGAATATTGCGGGACCTCGCACGCGCTGATGACCTTCACGGCCGTCGCCATGCAGCCCGCTGCCTTTCGGGAATGGCTGGCTGTGCGGGCGAACCCTTCGCCCGGCGCATCCTTGCCCGGACGCGACATATTCCTTCGCAACGGCTGCGGCGCGTGCCACCGCGTTGCGGGCACACAAGCTGAGGGTGGTGTCGGCCCGGATCTCTCGCATATGGGTTCGCGGGGAACGATTGGTGCCGGCGTTTTGCCCACCGACGATGAGGCCGTTCGTAGCTTCATCGCCCATCCGCATTTGATCAAGCCGGGTTCGAAGATGCCCGACTTCAACATGCTGTCCCAACAGGACATCGCCGAAATCGCCGCCTGGCTGAAGGGGCTCGAATGACAACCCTCAAAGCCCGCATCAAGCGAAACGCCTTGCCCTCCGCAGAGAAGATCGAGGAAGAACAGCTGCGCCTCGTCTGGAAGACGCCGATCGGCTGGCGTTACTGGACTTCGGTCAACAATACGCAGGTTGGCCTCTGGTACGGGGGTGCGGCCTTTGCCTTCATGCTGTTTGGCGGCGTTCTGGCGCTTCTTGTGCGCACGCAACTCGCGGTTCCGGGAAACAATTTCCTCTCTGCCGACTTCTATAACCAGGCCTTTACTCTGCATGGCACCGTGATGATGTTCCTGTTTGCCGTGCCTATCTTCGAGGCCGTCGCGATCTTTCTGCTGCCGCCAATGCTCGGTGCGCGTGAACTGCCATTTCCCCGTCTCGGCGCCTTCGGCTTCTGGAGCTTTCTGATCGGCGGTGTCTTCGTTTGCGGTTCGATCTTCTTCGACGCCGCTCCCTCTTCAGGCTGGTTCATGTATCCGCCTCTTGCCACTGACAAGGCATATTCCGGCATTGGTGCCGACATCTGGCTGCTGGGCCTCTCCTTTATCGAAGTCGCCTCCATTGCTGCGGCGGTCGAACTGATCGTCGGCATCATGAAGTGCCGTGCGCCGGGCATGCGCATCAACCTAATGCCACTGTTCGCCTGGTACCTGCTGATCGTCGCGGGCATGATCCTCTTCGCTTTTCCGCCGCTGATCGCCGGCGACATCCTGTTTGAGATGCAACGCATGTTCGACTGGCCGTTCTTCGACCCGACGCGGGGCGGCGACCCACTGCTGTGGCAACACCTGTTCTGGATCTTCGGGCACCCCGAGGTCTACATCATCTTCTTGCCCGCCATCGCGCTGATGGCGATGATCGTGCCAACCTTTTCGCAACGTCCGATCGTCGGCTACTCCTGGATCGTGCTTGCCGCTGTCGGCACCGGCTTCCTATCGTTCGGCCTCTGGGTCCACCACATGTTCGCTACCGGCCTGCCGCAGATCTCGCTGGCATTCTTCTCGGCCGCCTCGGAAGCGGTCGCGATTCCAACCGGCGTGCAGATCTTCGTCTTCATCGCCACCATGCTGGCCGGACGTGTCATCTTCTCGGTGCCGATGCTGTTCGGCGCCGGCGGGCTCGCTATCTTCGTCATCGGCGGGCTGACCGGCGTGATGGTCGCGCTCGTTCCGTTCGACTGGCAGGCGCACGATACCTATTTTATCGTCGCACATCTGCATTACGTGCTGATCGGTGGAATGCTGTTCCCGCTGGTCGCCGGCGTTTACTATTATTACCCGCTGATCAATGCGCGGATGCTCTCGCCCCGTCTCGGGCGCACCGCCTTCTGGCTGATGTTTGCCGGCTTCAACGTCGCGTTCTTTCCGATGCATCTCAGCGGCCTGCGCGGGATGCCGCGCCGCGTCTTCACCTACCCCGAGGGGATCGGTTGGGACTGGCTGAATCTCATCTCCACGATCGGCGCCTATGTTTTCGCGGCAGGGGTGCTGGTGGTTGTCTTCGATGTTGTACGGCCGAAGCATCGCGAACCCCGCAGCGAGCAGAATCCGTGGAAGGCGGGCACGCTCGAATGGCTGAACGAGCCCGAGGAGAACTGGGGCGTTCGATCCATTCCGATCATCGAGAGCCGGTATCCGCTTTGGGACCAGGCGGATCTGATGCAAAAGGTCAATGAGGGCGCCTATTATCTTCGCAGTGCCAAGGAGAATCGCCGCGAGACGCTCATCACCTCGGTGCTCGACGCCCATCCGCTACAGTGCCAGCGCGTGGCGACATCAACCACGATCACAATAATCTCGGCCGCATTGCTCGGCGGGGTCTTCGTCGCGCTCACCTTCGAACTCTGGATCCTCGCCCTATTGTCGGGCATCGGCACGCTCTCTGCCGTTCTGTGGTGGCTCTGGACCGGCACCGGCGAAACCCCGGAAAAGAAGACCAAGGATGTCGGCCTTGGATTGCGCTTGCCGCTCTATGCCTCCGGTCCGGATTCTGTTGGCTGGTGGGCGATGTTCATTACAATGGTTGGCGACGGAACTGCCTTCGCCAGCCTCATCTTCGGCTATTTTTTCTACTGGACCATCCATCCCGACTTCACTCTGGGGCAGCCGGGTCCCGGTATGCGGTGGCCGATGATCGCGCTGTCTCTCTTCGTCGCCGCATGGGTCGCGATGCTTGGTGCGCGCCGACTGAACGCAAGCGGGTGGATCGACGGCGCACGCGTTGCGCTTGTTGCTGCGTTTCTGCTGACGCTTGCTGCCTCTGCAGCCGGTTTTGCCGGACCCTGGCAGCATGACATGCAGCCGACCGCGCATGTCTATCCGGCGATCGTCTGGATTCTCGTCATCTGGGCGCTTGCTCATGCCGCGGTCGGATCCGTCATGCAGCTCTATTGCCTTGCGCGCAGCCTCGCCGGTCGCCTGACGCGGGAGCACGACATGGAACTGCACAACGTCGCGCTCTACTGGCATTTTATGGCGATCACCGCTGTCATCACCTTCGCCGTCATCGGTCTTTTCCCGGAAGCGATGTGAGACGGTGATGCGCATCATTCCCAAAGAGGTCGAAACGCTCTGGACGCTCTTCACCGCGCCCGTGATCTGGGCCGGACATTTCCTCGCCTGTTACGCACTGGCCGCAATCTGGTGTGCCAAGCGCGGTGACCTCGGTTTCGCTGTCGTCCAGGCTGGCATAGTGGCTATGACGCTGGCGGCACTCGCGATGATCGTCTTGTCCGGCTGGCTCGCCTGGAGGCAGTGGGGCTTCGGCACGAACGACCCGCCGCACGACGATCCCACAGCGACGGACCGCAACCTCTTCCAGGGGTTTGCCACGCTACTGCTTTGCGGCCTGAGCTTCGTCGCCGTGCTCTACGTGGGGCTGCCGCTGCTCTTCATCGACGGATGCTCCTCATGAGGACGGCAAGCCTGTTGCTGGGCTTCGTCACCCTCGCGCTGGTCTGGGCGGGACCGCTGCTCGATGCGTGGCGTGGCTCGTTCGCGGCTCACATGCTTGCCCACATGGGCGTCGTCGCGATTGCGGCGCCGCTGATAGCAATCGGTATTGCCAGAACGATACGCTCCGTGGTCACCGCCGCTCCCCTTATCGCCTCTCTCGTCGAACTGATTGTCGTCTGGGGCTGGCATGCGCCGGCTGCGCGCCAGTGGGCCGAGACATCGACCATCGCCACCATGATCGAGCAGGTGTCCTTCCTTGGCGCCGGGCTGTTCCTGTGGCTGACGTGCATGGCGCCGCGCAATGCCGATGCGCCGGCTAGGGACGCTGCCGGCGCCTTCGCGTTGCTCCTGACCTCCATCCACATGACGTTGCTTGGCGCGCTGCTCTCGCTCGCCTCGCGACCGCTCTATGGCCTCGGCGAAGTGACGTGCTTCGGCCTCGTGCTCGGGGCGGGGCAGGACCAGGCGCTCGGCGGCATCATCATGTTGATGATCGGCGCTGCCGTTTACCTCGCCGGAGGCGTCTTCCTGCTTGCCAGGCTCCTGAGCGGCAAAACCGAGAGGCTGGCCGGCTGATGCACGTCAACTGGAAACACTTGGCGATAGGCTTGGCGATCTTGCCGGCCGCGGTGCTTTTCGCGACCTGGATCGGCTTCTTCAACGTTGGTGCCTCGACCGGCCACTGGAAGGTGACCGAATGGTTCCTGCACTTCGCGATGCGCTCGGCCGTGCGGACATACGCACTCACGGTCAAGGTGCCGGACGAGCTGCCGCGCTACGCTATTCAGCCGGCTGCCGGCCATTTCGCGCGCGGCTGCGCCATCTGCCACGGTGCGCCCGGCGAACCGCGGTCGCCCGCCGTCCTTGCGATGCTGCCGCAGCCGCCGGACCTTGCCGGCAAGGTCGGCGAATGGACGGACGCCGAACTCTTCCGCATCGTCCAGCACGGCGTGCGCTTCACCGGCATGCCGGCCTGGCCGACGCAGCAGCGCGACGATGAAGTCTGGGCGATGGTCGCCTTCCTGCGCGAACTGCCGATGATGGACGAGGCGCGGTGGCGCGACCTTGCTTATGGCAGTAGCGAACCGTCGACTGGCCAAACACAAGGCCTCGAACGCGCACTCGCCGACTGTACCCGCTGCCACGGCACGGACGGGCTCGGCCGGAGCCCCGCAACGCCCGTCTTGGCCTCTCAGCGCGAAACCTATCTTCTTGAGAGTTTGAGAGCCTACGCTACCGGCCACCGCCAGAGCGGTGTCATGGGAATTTCTGTCACCGCTGTCGACCCTGCACTCCTCGCCGATCTCGCGCGGCATTTTTCCGCGCTGCCTGCGCCTGCAACGTCGACGCAACCGGACCGTGCCCGGATCGCGCGTGCCGATGAGATCGCGCGACGCGGCATCCCGGAGCGCGACGTTCCGGCATGCCTGGGTTGCCACGGTCGTCCGGACCGCAACCCCATCTATCCGGAACTGTCCGGACAGCCCGCCAAATACATTGCGACCCAGCTCGAGCTTTTCCGCGAGGAAAAGCGCGGCGGCACGCGCTTCGCCCAACTGATGCGCAACGCTGCTAAAAACCTCTCGGACGAAGATATTGCCGCATTGGCCGCCTATTTCGCGCAAATGTCGCGTGCCGCCGCAACCGGAACGCCCTGATGGCGTTACGTCACTGTCCCAATCTTCGGGAATATCCAATGCGAAAAATTCTGGGCGTCTTACTCGTCATTGTCGCCTTCGTCATAATCGCGGGGGCGGGCTTGTTCTTCTTCTCCCGCGAACAGGCCACCGTTCCGATCGAGCAGACCTACGGTCCAAACCCGACGCTTGCCGAACCCAATCCGACCTGGATACCCACGGTCCACGTTGCCGAGGCGACCCCTTGGCCCCAAGGCAAGATGCCGGTCGCCGCCAAAGGCTTCGCCGTCAACGAATTCGCTGGCGGCCTCGACCATCCGCGCTGGCTGCACGTGCTGCCCAATGGCGACGTGCTGGTCGCCGAAAGCAATGCGCCACCAAAACCTGACGAAGGTTTTTCCATACGTGGCTGGTTCATGAAACTGTTCCAGAGCCGGGCTGGCGCCGAGGTGCGGAGCGCCAACCGTATCTCGTTGTTACGCGACGAGAACGGCGATGGCGTGGCTGAGACCAGGACAGTCCTCCTCAGCAGCCTCTTCTCGCCCTTCGGCATGACGCTGCTCGACGGCAAGCTCTATGTCGCCAATGCCGACGCGGTCGTCGCTTTCCCCTATCGCGATGGCGACGCCGAGATCACTGCTCCGTCCGAGAAGATCGTCGACCTTCCGGCCGGCCGCAATCACCATTGGACCAAGGACGTCATTGCCAGTCCGGACGGAACGAAGCTCTATGCCACCGTGGGCTCCAACTCCAATGTCGGCGAAAACGGCATGGAGGAGGAAGAAGGCCGCGCCGCCATGCACGAAATCGACCTCGCGACGCGGCAGACGCGGCTCTTTGCGTCGGGTCTGCGCAACCCGAACGGCCTCTCCTGGAACCCTGAAAGCGGGGAACTCTGGGCGGTCGTCAACGAGCGGGACGAGATCGGCAGCGACCTCGTTCCCGACTACATGACATCGGTCAGGGATGGCGCCTTCTACGGCTGGCCCTACAGCTATTTCGGCCAACACATCGATGTCAGGGCGGAGCCACCGCGTCCGGACCTCGTCGGCAAGGCGATCGTGCCCGACTACGCACTCGGGGCGCACACCGGGTCGCTTGGGCTCACCTTCAACACCGCCGACCTGTTCGGGTTGCACATGAAGAATGGCGCCTTTGTCGGCCAGCATGGTTCATGGAATCGCATGCCGCGAAGCGGCTACAAGGTGATCTTCGTGCCGTTTGCCGACGGCAAGCCGTCGGGGCCGCCGCAGGACGTGCTTACCGGATTTCTGAGCAACGATGACAAGGCATTCGGCCGTCCGGTTGGCGTTGCCATCGACCGAACTGGCGCATTGCTGATCGCGGATGATGTGGGCAACAAGATTTGGCGGGTTATCCCGGCGGCCGACTAGGCCGGCGCATCGCTTCGGCGCGTGGAAGGGTTGGGCTCATGCCAAAACGACCGAGGAGCCGAGCGGATCGGCGCCATTTTTGGCGGAACAGGGTTTCTCGGCCGCGGGCTCGCGCAAAGTTGCCTGGCGAAGAAGTTTCGGGTGCGCGCTGTGTCCCGCCATCCTCATCGCGCGAAACCAAACACGGCGACGACCGTGCCCAAGGTGCACGAGCCGGTCGAGGCCGATGCATGGTTCCAATTTGGCTTGCGGTTTGCGCGCCCAAGGCTGGTTTGATCAACTGCACACCAGGACCGTGACGATAACTGAAACCATCGCGAGCTCCGGCCCTTGGGCCAACGGCCACATAAGTTTATTCGTTTTTGACCAATACGCGCCGGCGGATTCCTGTAATCTTCAGAAAAACACCGGGCTAACCGGGGCCAACCAGAAAGGTCGGGGAATGAAATACGTCGTCGATACGATCGGCGGTCCCACAGGCGGTGATGCCTGGCAAGCCGCTGTTACCGAAGCCTATTTTCCGCTCGACACCGAGTATCGGAACCGTCGTGAATTTTCGGGCACGCTGGAAACCTTCTCGCTTGGGCTCGTCAGCGTGTCTAAAATGCGCTGCGATGCCGTAAGCTATCGCCGCCATCGCCGCCACTTCCTCAACGAACGTGACGCCAGCCTGCTCATCACCATCCCGGAGATGTCGGAGGTGAATTTCTCGCAAGGGTCGAGGACCGTCAATTGCGGTCCGGGGGGCTTCCTCGTTGAGAGGGGAGACGCGCCTTACGAATTCTGGCACGGCAAGCCAAACGCGCTGTGGGTCCTGAAGGTGCCATCGTCGAGCGTTCGGGCGCGGATCGGGTCTGCCGAACGGCTCAGTGCGCTCAGTTTCGACGCGACCCAGGGCGTCGCCGCGCTCTTCCTCGACACGGTGCGAACCACGATCGGCCATGTCGATGAGATCACTGAAGTCGCTCGTGAGATGATGGGCAGGCACATCCTGGAAATGCTGTGCCTGTCGATCGTGAGCGACGATCGCGTGCTGGACAGCAGCATCTCGTCGATCCGGGCCGGCCATTTGCATCGTGCCGAGCAGTATATTCGCGACAATCTGAAGAATTCCGGCCTCGGCCCGCAGGCGGTGGCCGATGCCTGCGGGATTTCCCTGCGTTACCTGCAGGTTCTTTTTCAGGACAGCAACCAGTCGATCAACGGCTTCATCCGCGACGCCCGGCTTGAACTTTGCGCCGAGGAACTGATGTCGGTGACCAACATCAGCAGCGTTGCCGAGATTGCTTACCGCTGGGGCTTTGCCGACCAGTCTCAATTCTGCAAGCATTACCGGACGCGGTTCGGTTGCGCACCGACCGATACCCGTCGCGAAGCAGCGAACCGGGCAGGCCGCGCTTCGACCTCAAGAGAGCGGCACTAGACCCGGCGAAATCCGGGTCAATTCCATAATCTATTGCGACGCCGCCCCGGCAAGGGCGGCGAAAGCCGGGCCTTGCCCGCAAATATCCCGCGAAGGAACTGTCATGAGCAGAATAAGAGTTGCCGTCGATGTCGGAGGGACTTTCACCGACATCTGCATCATGGACGAAGACAGCGGCGCGATCCGAATCGAGAAGACCGCCTCCACGCCTGACGATCCCATGCAGGCGATCATGAATGGCGTGGAGCAGGGCCGCATCGATCTTTCGGAGGTGACGCTGTTCTCTCATGGTACGACGGTCGCCACCAATGCGCTGATCACCCGCCGCCTGCCACGCACCGCAATGGTCTGCACCGAGGGTTTCCGTGATGTTGTCGAGATCCGCCGCGCCAACAAGGAAGACCTCTGGGACACCTACAAGGATGTCGCCAAGCCGTATATCCCGCGCCGCGACCGGCTGACAGTCCGCGAACGGGTCAGTGCCGAGGGCACGATCCTGGAAGCACTGGACGAAGAGGCCGCTCATCGCGTCGCGGAAATTCTCGTCAAACGGCAGGTCAAGTCCATCGCCGTCTGCTTCATGAACTCCTATGTCAACGGCGCCAATGAGCGCCGCATGCGTGAGATTCTGAAGGAGGCCATGCCGGATCTGCCGGTCTCGATCTCCTCGGAGGTGATGCCGGAAATCTTCGAGCACGAACGTTTTTCCACCACCATGGCCAACGCCGTCTGCGCCCCGGTCGTCGTCGATTACGTGTCGCGTCTCGGAGAAAAGCTTGCCGCCGCCGGATACAAACGAGATCTCCTGTTGCTGCACAGCGGTGGCGGGGTCATGACGCCCGCGAGCGTCAGGGATTTCTCGGCCCGGCTCGCGGGATCCGGCATCGCCGCCGGCGCGATCGCAAGCCGCTTCATCGGAAATCTCTGTGGCTTCCCGAACTCGATCGGCTTCGACATGGGCGGCACCAGCACCGACGTCTCGCTCGCATGGAACGGGGAGTCGCGCATCACAAAAGACTGGTACATCGAATTCGGATATCCGATCCGCTTCCCCTCCATCGAGGTGCTGACCATCGGCGCGGGCGGCGGGTCGTTGGCATGGCAGGACGAGGGCGGCAGCTTGCGCAACGGACCGCAGTCCGCCGGCGCCTTTCCGGGCCCGGCCTGCTACAAGAATGGCAACCGCACCGCCACCAACACCGATGCCAATGTCGTGCTCGGCCGTCTCGGCACCAGCCTTGCGGGCGGCAAGATCACCCTCGACCCCGCCCTGGCCGCCCAGGCGGTGCAGGAGACTGTGGCGACACCCTTCGGTATGGAACTCCACCAAGCGGCCGAGGCGATCATCGCCGTCGCCAACGCCAATATGGGCAATGCCGTGCGGCTTCTCTCCATCAGCCGGGGCTATGACCCACGAGACTTTGCGCTCGTCGCATTCGGCGGTGCAGGCGCTTTGCACGGAGCGGCCGTGGCGAAGGAGCTTTCGATCCCAACCGTGATCGTGCCGCCCAATCCTGGCGTCACCTCCGCGCTCGGTTGCCTTCTCGTCGACGTGCAGCATGATTTCTCCGAAAGCTTCATGGCCGATGCTTCGACGGTCTCGCCCGCCGAGATGCAGACGGCCTTTGTTCTGATGGAAGAACAGGCCGTTGAGCGCCTGACCCATGAGGGCGTGGCGCGCGAAGACATGGCGCTGCAGCGTACGGTCGAGATGATGTACCAGGGCCAGTGGCGATCGCTCGCGGTGTCAGCCCCGGCGCGGATCGAGAGCATCTGCTCGCTGATAGAGGCATTCCACAACGAGCACGAACGCGAGTTCAACTACCGCCGCGAAGAGGCGCCGGTGTCGATCTTCCGCATCGCGGTCAAGGCGATCGGCATCGTACCGAAAGCCGAGATGCCGCGGCATGAAGTCTTGCCTCATGTGCCCGAGCCGCTCGGCCGCCGCGGCGTCTGGTTCGACGGCGTATCTCATGATGCGGCTGTCTATGAACGCGACCAACTCAGGGCCGGCGCTGCCTTTGCGGGACCCGCCATCGTCGAACAGTTCGATTCCACCACCGTGGTTCCGCCGGGAATGAGCGCGACCGTCGACGGCTTCCTGAACATTCTCATCGTGACGAAAGGCTGAGACATGACAAAGCTGATTGAAACGAGCCCTGGCCTCGATCCGGTAACGTTCGAGGTGCTGAAGAACTCCTTCATCACCACCGTCGACCAGATGGCCGAACAGATGCTTCGCACCTGCTATTCCTTCGTCATCTACAACCGAGACTTTTCGAACGCCCTGCACGACGCCGATGGCAACTCCGTCGCCCAGGGCAACTACGACATCGCGGTCCATGTCGGCACACTGCACAACACGTGCAAGGAGGTGATCCGGGTCTTCGAAGGCGACATGGCACCCGGTGACGTCTACGCAATCAACGATCCCTATGCCGGCGGTACGCATTTCAGCGATGTTCGGCTCGTCCGGCCGATCTTCGACGAAGACAAACTGATCGGCTTCTCACAGTCGAACGGCCACTGGTCGGATCTTGGCGGCTCGGTGCCGGGTTCCTTCGACGTCACCGCCCGCGACATGTTTCGCGAAGGCCTGCGGATCACGCCGTTGCGCCTTTTCCAGCGCGGCCGCTTCTGCTCCGACGTCGCCAACATGATCGCGGCCAACACGCGCGATCCCGCATCGATCATTGGCGACATCCATTCCCAGGCGCAGGCGACGCAGGCCGCCGAGCGCGAACTGTTGCGGCTGGTCAAGAAGTACGGACGCGGCCAGGTCATGCGCGGGATGGAGGAGGTTCAGGACTACGTCGAACGTGCGGTGCGAAAGCGTCTCGCGGAGCTGCCCGACGGCACTTGGGAGACGGTCGACTACATCGACCGGGATCTCGGTGCCGGCGAAGGCATGATCCCGATCCGCATCAAGATGACGATCAAGGGCGACACGATCCACTACGATTTTACGGGAAGCCATTCGACCATTGCCTCGATGTACAATTCCGCCCCGGGCGCGACCTTCTCGGCCGTGGTCGCCGGCATGAAGACCTTCTTTCCGGACCTTCCACTCAACAGCGGGTTTTACCGGATGATCGAGGTGACCGCGCCAAAGAACAGCATCGTCAGCGCGGAATGGCCGGTGGCGGTGACCGGGTTCCTGATGCCGTTCGAAAAGATCATGAACGCGATCTTCGAGATGTGGTCGAAGATCATGCCCGAACGCGCTATCGCCTGCGCCTTCAACCTCGAATATCTGCTGGCCGGGGGACGGGACGCGCGCAAACCCGAAAAGCCGATCTTCATGTTCTACGAATGGCTGCCCGGCGGTTGGGGCGGGCGCAACGGCAAGGATGGTGCCGATGTCACCACCGCCTGCTTCGGAACTGGGCTGATGTCGCAGCCGAACGAAGGCAACGAGCGGGTGAATCCCACTCGGACACTCGAGTTCCAGATCAAGCAGGATTCAGCCGGGCCCGGCAAATGGCGGGGCGGCGTCGGCGTGCAGAAGACTTCGTTGCTGCTTGAGGCTGAAAATGCCGTCATGTCCTATATTTGCGACCGCGAGCGCGCTGTCGTCTGGGGTGTCGAAGGAGGCCTGCCGTCGATGCCCCACGGCTTGACCATGAAGCGCGCCGGAGAAGAGACCGAGATTTGGCTCGGCTCCGTATTCTCCGATTACTCCGTCCACACAGGCGATCAGTTCGCTCGTCCGACGGCCGGCGGCGGCGGTTTCGGCGATCCATTGGAGCGCGAGCCCCGCAAGGTGATGGAGGACGTGATCGACGACTACGTTTCCCTGGAGCGCGCCAGGACTGACTACGGCGTGGTGATCCGCGAAATCGACCGCGACCTGTGCCAGTACGAAATCGACGGGACGGCAACCGAAGCCTGCCGTGCCGACATCCGGGCGAAACGGAAGGACTGGGCACGCATGGATCCCGAGGAGGTCGCGCGCAAATACCGCTCCGGCGAGATCGATACGCTCGATGCGGTTCGGCACTATGCCGTGATCCTCGACTGGGAGACTGGCGAACTGCTCCCCAAAACCACCGCCCAGTTCCGGGAAAGTTTTGAGAAACGGACCGTCGCCCACTGGGTCTGAGCACTAACGAGCGCGCCGCAATCTTGCGGGCGCTCGCGGGATGCCCGAGTTATCTGTTTTTTCGATACGATATTCAAAGAATTACTATTTCACAGGAGCCTAAAGCTGGAGCAACAATGCTGCAGCGCCGCGAAAGTTGGCTGCTTCCGAGGGGTATGACAGATGGCACCAAGCGTGGAACGATCGTTCACCGCAGCCAGCACGATTGAAGAGGCAATGGCCGCACGCCGGCAAGGCGCGGCGGTGCTTGCCGGCGGCACCTGGATGATGCGTGATCCACGGCGCGGGGTCGATCTTCCCGAGGCGTTGGTCGCACTCCACCGAATACCCGCCTTGTCCAAGGTCGAAATCGCACCGGACCATGTCGTGATCGGCGCAGCCGTTAGCCATGCAGTCCTTGGCCGCGCGTTGCACGGGGCGGTGGGCTTCGAAGGTCTGGTTGCCGCGGCGGAGAATGCGGCCAATCCCGGCATCCGAAGGGTCGCCACCGTGGGCGGCAACCTTTGTGCCCTGGACTTTGCCGCCGCCGATCTCCCCCCTGCGCTTCTCGTCTGTGAGGCGACGGTGGAACTGGAGACGTTCGAAGGCCCAAAACTCATCGGTATTTCGGATTTCCTCGAAGACAGGCACGCGCTGCTGGCCGAAGCGATTGTGACGAGAATTCATCTGCGCCGCGACCTTGTCGCCAGTGCTCATATCCGCCTGCCGCTTCGGAAAGCCGGCGACTATCCGGTCGCCATCGTCTCGCTTGCGGTAGACAAGGACAAACGATGTCGCATCGCCGTCGGCTCGGTGGAGCCGGTAGCGCGGCGCTGGGCGGCGCTCGAACAGGCCATGGCGGCGGACTCGGCCTCTGCGCTCGATCCGGAACGCACCGCCGGGCTTGCGCTGGAGCACAATGATTTTCAGGGCCGCGACGGCAAGGAAGCGGAGGGTTGGTACCGGCGCCAGGTTCTTGCGCCGCTGGTCAAGCGCGGTGTTGCCGCACTTCTCAAGACCGGGCGCCTGGTATGACCGTGATATTCCAGCTGAATGGCGAGGACTGCCGCTTTGATGGCGATCCGATGACGCCACTCGTCGACATCCTGCGGCAGGAACGATTCCTGACGGGGACCAAAGCCGTGTGCCGCGAAGGCTTCTGCGGCGCGTGCACCGTGCATGTCGACGATGAAGCGGTGCCGTCCTGCCTGAAGCCGATTGGCCTCGTCCAGGGATGCGCGGTGACGACCATCGAGGGATTGAGTTCCGGAAACCAGGCGCTGCACCCGCTCCAGGCCAATTTCGAGGCGGCCGATGCCGTGCAATGCGGCATGTGTTTCCCGGGAATGGTCATGAGCCTTTCGGCGTTCGTGCGCGACAATCCGCATGCGAGCCGTCCCGAAATCAAGGCCGCGATGGTCGGCAACATCTGCCGCTGCACGGGATATGAGCGGATCGTCGACGCCGTGGCCGACTGGCTCGACCAAGCGCGGATGGCTGGCCAGGTGGTAGGAGGCATCCATGTCTGAGCTGTCCGCCACGGTGATGAACCTTCCCCGCCGCGATGCGCAGGACAAGCTGCGCGGGCGCACGAAATACACCAACGACCGGGTTCGCCCCGACATGTTGCATGCCGTGCTGCTGCGGTCGACCGTTGCCGCTGGGCGGATCCGCAAGCTCGACGTTTCGGCAGCACTTCGCTGTCCTGGTGTGCGCGCGGTGGCGACCGGCGCCGATGCGCCAGGGCTGTACGGCATCGGCATTGCCGACCATCCGCTCCTGGCCATCGACACGATCCGCTATCACGGCGAACCAATCGCCGTCATCGCCGCCGAAACGGAGAAGCAGGCGCGGGCGGCGCTTGCAGTCGTCGTGCTTGAGGTCGAACCGCTGGCACCGGTGTCCACCATGGCCGAAGCGCTCCAGCCCGCCGCCCGTCTCGTTCACGAGGGCTGGCGCGGCTATGAGGTGATCACCGAGGGCGGTGCACGTGCCGGCAACATCGCCTGGGAGGCAAAATCCAGTCGCGGCGACGTCGATGCGGCCTTCTCCCGTCCCGACATTCGCATTGTCGAGAGCAGCTTCACCGTCGGCCGGCAGAACCATGTGCCCTTCGAACCGCGCGTTGCCATCGGCTCCTGGGAGGACGCCCGTGCTCACATCCAGACCTCGACGCAGGTGCCTTGGACCGTGCGCAACGTCACCGGAAGGGTCATGCAGCTTCCGCCCGGGCGTGTGCGGGTCACTGTACCCCCTGTCGGCGGCGGGTTCGGCCTGAAATTCGATTCATCCATCGAGCCTATCACGGCACTTCTGGCGCGAATGACCGGGCGCACAGTGGTCCTGGAAAATACCCGGCAGGAAGAGATGGCAACCTGCCTCTGCCGCGAGAATGCGGAAATCCGCATCCGGTCCGCTGTCACTGCCGAAGGATACATTGCCGGGCGCGAGGCGGTCGTGCTGATGGACTGCGGCGCGTATGGAGGCGAACAGGTTTTTCTGACGACGATGACGGCGCACACGCTGGGCGGCAATTACAGGGTTGGCGCAACGCGGCTCGTCAGCCGCGCCGTATACACCAACACACCACCCAACGGTGCTTTCCGAGCTTGCAACGGCGTCTACAACACATTCGCTTTGGAGCGACATACCGACGAAATCTGCGATGCGCTAGGCTTCGACCCTATGGAGTTCCGGAAGAAAAATGTCCTGGGAGATGGCGATCTCGGTGCCACGGGCCAGGTTTTCGAGGCCGATGTGCTAGGTCCGATGCTCGATCGCATGGAGGCGTTACGCGCCAGTACCGGTACATCAGAGGCCAAGGCCGACGGCAGGCTCTATGGAATTGCAACCACGGTCGGCACATGGTTTGTTTTCGTAGGGCCTTCGGCGGCGACGGTGAATTTGAACGCCGACGGTAGCGCAACGCTAGTCACCTCGGGTGTGGAGATCGGATCCGGCACGATGGTGCAATCCCTGCCGCAGATCGTGGCCGGGCAGCTCGGCCTCGCTCCCGACCAGGTGATCGTGCGCGAAGCCGATACGGATGCCGCCGGTCTCGATGTCGGCGTTGGCGGTGGGCGCACCACCGTCTCCATCGGTGCGGCAAGTGTGGCTGCCTGCGCGGAAGTGCGGGAGAAGCTGCTGCGGACCGCCGGTGAGATGCTCCAGACCCGACCGGAAGACTTGGTGGTGCGGGATGGTCGTGTCGAGATCACGGGACGTCCCGGTTCCGGCATGTCGATCCCCGCTGTCGTCGCCCATGCGCAGGCAACCACCGGCCCGGTCACCGGAAGCGGAGCCTTTACCGCCAGGAACACTCCGGCAATGTCCGGCTGCGCGATGGGGCACTTCATCGATGCGCTCGACATCCCCGTCTTCGTCGTTCACGAGGCCGAGGTGGCGGTTGATCCGGACACCGGTCATGTCGAGGTGCTGGCCTATCGCGTGGTGCAGGATGTCGGCCGCGCACTCAACCCGCGCGCGGTCATGGGCCAGATACAGGGTGGTGTCGTGCAGGGTCTCGGCTACGCCCTGCATGAGGAGGTGACGATCACCGCTGACGGACGCATCGCGCAGGACGATTTCGAGACCTATCGCCTGCCGCTGGCGCAGGACGTGGT
Source organism: Mesorhizobium sp. WSM4808 (assembly GCF_055811675.1). Classification (NCBI taxonomy): domain Bacteria; kingdom Pseudomonadati; phylum Pseudomonadota; class Alphaproteobacteria; order Hyphomicrobiales; family Phyllobacteriaceae; genus Mesorhizobium; species Mesorhizobium sp. WSM4808. Next base: position 173,390 of record NZ_JBVVQX010000011.1, on the reverse strand, counting down.
TCCGGTCGCCGCCGACCTCTACGAGGGCGCACCGTCGATGGGGCCTCTAGGCACCAAGGGCGCGGGCGAGGTCCCGATCCTGGCCGTGGGCGCCGCGATCGGCTGCGCTGTGGCACGCGCTATCGGCAAACCGGTGCGGCAGCTGCCACTGACGCCGCCGCGCGTGCTTCGACTGCTGCATGAGCGCGAACCACCGCCGGAATTCCCGCACATCGCCCCCGGCTGGGCGTCGAACACTCTGGGCTGAGGCAAGCAAACCATGGTCACCCTGAACTGCGACATGGGGGAAAGTTACGGCAACTGGCGTTTCGGCGACGATGCCGGCATCATGCCTCACATCGATTGCGCCAACATCGCATGCGGCTTCCACGCCTCCGATCCATGGACGATGCTGAAGACCGTGCGGCTCGCGCTTTCGCACGGAAAGAAGGTTGGCGCGCATCCGTCCCTTCCCGATCGCGAGGGATTCGGCCGGCGCGAGATGAAACTTCAACCGGAGGAACTGACAGCCGCCTTCCTCTACCAAATCGGTGCTCTGACGGGGATGCTGGCCGCCGAGGGCGGGCAGCTCAGCCATGTCAAGCCGCATGGCATCATCTACGGCATGGCCGCGCACGACATAGACACTGCCCGGGCAATTGCCGCGGCGGTCAAGCCGTTCGGCGTCCCGCTCTTCGGCCTGGCGGGAACCCGTCACGAGACGGCGGCAGCCGAGCTCGGCGTTGCCTTCGTGGGCGAGTTCTTTCCCGATCTTGCCTACGCTCCCGGCGGCAGCCTGATCATCCCGCGCGTCCAGTCGGCCATCGACCTGACACTTGCCGAGCATCGCATGGTGGGGGCGCTTACCCGACGCGAACTCGTCACGACAGACGGTACGATCCGCCCGGTCGACTTCGACACCGTCTGCATCCACTCCGATCCTCCGAATGCGCGCGACGTAGCCGCGCTGATGCGGCGGATCATCGACACCCATTCCAACAGCCTGCCATGATTCGTTTCCCGAATCGTGAAAGCTCCACGCATGGGATCGAGGACTATCTCGAACTCACCGCCCGAACCATTTCCCCAAGCCGCTGAGGACTTCCATGGATGCGCTTTCCAACTCTCTCGCCGCCGCCGACATCGCCACCACCATGCACCCATACACAAACCTGCGTCAGCACGAAGAAACCGGGCCGCTGATCATCAGCCGCGGCGACGGCATCCGCGTGTATGACGAACGCGGCAAGGAATACATCGAAGGGCTCGCCGGGCTCTGGTCGGTGGGCGTCGGCTTTTCGGAAAAGCGGTTGGCCGACGCTGCCTATCAGCAGATGCTGAAGCTGCCCTACTATCACACCTTCTCCTCCAAGGCGCATGAGCCATCCATCCGGCTCGCGGAGAAACTCGTGGAGATGACGCCGGAAAACCTGACGCGTGTCTTCTTCACGTCGTCGGGCTCGGAAGCCAACGACACCATCGTCAAGATGATGTGGTTCATGAACAACGCGCTGGGCCGGCCAAAAAAGAAGAAATTCCTGGCGCGGACCAAGGGCTATCACGGCATCACCGTCGCCTCCGGCAGCCTGACAGGCCTGCCGGTCAACCATCGCGACTTCGATCTGCCAGCGATTCCCGTTCGCCACCTGACCTGCCCGCACTTCTATCGCTTCGGCATGGAAGGCGAAGACGAAGCCGCCTTCACGGCGCGCCTGCTCGCCGAACTGGAAGCGGTGATCGCGGAAGAAGGGGCTGACACCATCGCGGCCTTCATAGGAGAGCCGCTTATGGCAGCCGGCGGCGTTCTGCCACCACCGGTCGGGTACTGGGAAGGCGTGGAGAAAATCTGCCGGGCAAATGATATCATTCTGATAGCAGACGAGGTGATCTGTGGTTTCGGGCGGCTTGGTACGCCCTTCGGCGCTCAGAAATACGGCTTCACGCCTGATATCATGACGGTCTCCAAGCAAATCACGTCGTCTTATATGCCGCTTGCCGCCGTCATTTTCTCCGATGCGATCTATCAGGCGATCGCCGACAACACCGCCACGATCGGCAATTTCGGCCACGGCTTCACCGCGTCGGGTCATCCGGTCGCCACGGCGGTGGGTCTCGAGAATCTGGCCATCTTCGAGGAGCGGGACCTGATCGGAAACGCGGCCCGCCTTGAGACGTCGTTCCAGGCCGGCATCCGCTCATTCGCCGATCACCCGCTTGTCGGCGAAGCGAGGGGCACCGGTCTTATCGGCGCCGTTGAACTGGTGGCGGACAAGGCGACGAAACGCCCCTTCGCCAAGGTTGGGCGTGTAGGGGCTATCGCAGCAGGAATCGGCCACGAGGAAGGCCTCATCTTCCGCGCCATCGGCGACCAGCTCGCGCTCTGTCCGCCGATGATCTCGACAGAAGACGATGTGAAGGAAATCATGACGCGCATGGGCCGGACGCTTGAGCGCCTGACCGGTGCGGTCGCCAAGGAGGGACTTGAATGACCCGCATGAAAGCCGAACCGGTCGTCCATATCGACGACGAACGCTTCCGGGTCACCGAATGGCGCTTTGCCACCGGGGCCGAGACCGGCTGGCACATCCATGGCCATGACTACGTCATCGTGCCGCTTACGGGCGGCAAACTCGGTCTCGAAGGCCCGGACGGCGCGCAGTCGCAAGCCGCTCTCACCCAAGGGGTGCCCTATTCGCGGCGGACGGGTGTGGCTCACAACGTCATCAATGCCGGCGATGCACCGCTCGCCTTCCTGGAGGTCGAGGTCGTTGAAGCCGGCGATCTCGCAGCCAGGCGGCTGGCCGTGCTCGACCGGTTCCTCGCGGCCTGGAACGCCCGCGACGTGGGCGCGCTGATGGACTGCATGGCTGAGAATTGCGCTTTCCACGGCTCGGCTGGACCCGATGCCGAAGGGCGCAAGCATATGGGGCGTGACGCCGTGCGCGCCGCCTATGCAGCGCTGTTCGATGCCTTCCCGAAAGCCGAGTGGACCAGGGGACGGCACGTCGTGACGGGCGACACCGGGCTTTCATCATGGCGCTTCGTCGGCACCACGGCAGCGGGGCAGAAAATCGAAGTCGACGGCTGCGATATCTTCGCTTTCTCGGGGGAGCTCATAGCGCTCAAGGATTCCTACCGCAAAGCGCGAGGGTAGCGAAAATCTGAATTCATCGGGCGACAAGGGCGGTCCAAACGGGCCGCCCTCATTTTTTGTCCAAAGGCAAGATCCTCAAAGACGAAAGGCCCGGTCGTCCCAGAGGAACAGGGCCTTTCGTAGATGAAGGGCCGGACTTATCCGGCCCATCTTCTCCTACTTGAGCAAGGCTTCCATCGGTACCGGCTCGGAAATCGTCCAGTTGCCTACAACACCCGGCTTGCCGGCCTTGGTCTCGACGATCAGGTACCGCGTCTGGTTCTGGTGATGCAGTTCCGGCGAGAAGGTACGAGGCCCGAACAGCGTCGGCTCATTCTTCATCTTTTCCAGTTCCGCGACGACCGCGTCGGCATCGGCCGTGCCTGCACGCTCCACCGCCTTGGCCCAGACGTCGACCATGACGTAACCCGGAAAGACATACTGGCTCGAGGGATCGGCGCCTGTCTTCGCCTTGTAGGTGGCATTGAACTTCAGCACGGCCGGATTGGGATCGTCGCCATAGATCGATCCCTGAACGGGGACGTAGAAGTTCGTCAGATCGGGCACAGCCGAAAGCCAATAGCTACCGTCGACGCCCGATCCATTCAGGATCATGGAGTTGATACCCGCGGCGCGAAGCTGCTTGATGGCCGAGACAGCGCCCGGCATCATCGTGCAAAGCATGATCGCATCCGGCTCCTTCGGCAGAGACTTGATGCGGGTGATCTGCGCGGCGATGGAGGCGTCCTCGTTCTTGAAGGTGTCTTCACCGACAAGCTTCGCGCCCTGGGCTTCGAGCTTCGGCATCATCCAGTCGAAGCCGTCGCAGATGCCCTTGTTGTAGGCCGTCCAGGTATCGAGCAGACGGTAGAAGTCCTTTGCGCCCTTTTCCTTGAATGCCCACTCGGCCATGGTTGCGCCCTGCACGGCCGCCAGCACCGACGCGGAGAAGCTGTGCGGGCCGACACCCTGGATACCGGCCTTGACCGATTCCGCGCACAGGAAGAAGGAGATACGGCCCGCGTCCTCGGCCGCGAGCGCAGCCGGCGATCCGAAGTCGTAATCGCAGGACACGACCACGAGATCCGCACCCTGGTCGAGCACGGAGAGGCCCGCCTTGGCGCCTTCGGCCCGGTCGGACTTGGTGTCGGCCTTGACAACCTTGATCTGCTTTCCAAGCAGGCCGCCAGCCGCATTGATCTCGTCGATGCGGATCAAGGCCGCCTCCTGCGCAGGCTTGTCATAAGCTTCCATGAAGCCCGACTCCGCAGTGGCGAAGCCGATGACGATAGTCTTGTCATCGGCCAGCGCCGGATATGCGATGGACATCGAGGCCAGAGCGGTTGCGACAATTCTCATTTTGTATGTCATGCACGTCTCCTTTTTTGTTTTCCGGTCGGGCTTGTGCCGCCGGTCACTTGTTGCGACTGCTGCGAGGTAAGGTGAGCTCGCGGTTGCCCATGAGTCCGGATGGGCGAAGCGCGAGGATCACGATCATGATGACGCCGAGGGCTATTTCCTGGACCCCTTTCGGGAGGGCGAAAGTGGACTCGCCGAGCGATACGCCTGCCTCCAGCCAGCGCAGCGCCTGGATCAGGGCGGACAGCAGGACGACACCCACCACCCCCCCCGACAGGCTGCCCATGCCGCCGACGACGAGCATGGAAAGGGTGATGAAGGTGAGACCGAGATAGAATGTATCGGGTGTGACCACGCCGATGGAATGAGCCATAAGCGCACCGCCCAGCCCCATCACCGCGCCCGATACGACGAACGCCACGAGTCTTTCCCTGGGAATGTCGATACCGGAAGCCGCGGCGGCGGTGGGCTCGTCGCGGGCAGCACGAAGGGCCAGGCCGGACCGGGAGATCGCGTGCGCCCAGGCGATGAAGATTGCGACCACGGCGCCGATGAGATACGGCCAGATCATGCGCACGATCGGAATGCCGACGACCGATGAGGTCGCTCCGGTCACGCTCTCCCAGTTGGAATAAATTGTGTTGATCATGGCGAGCATCGCGAAGGTCGCGATCGAAGCCGCGATGCCCGATAGCCGCATCAGCACCCGCCCGAAGATGAGAGCGGCGAGGGCGGCGAACAATGCCGCCAGCACGGCCGATTGCCAGTACGGCAAACGGGTCGCCAGCAGCCATTCGGGCAATCCCGGCAGCGAACCGCGTTTCATCATCGGATTGATGGTGAGCCATGCGGCCGCGTAGGCGCCAAGGCAGGTGAAGCCGATATGCCCGAAGCTGAGAACGCCCGAATTTCCGATAAAGATGTATAGGCCCACGACGAGGATGACACGGACGAACACGTCGATCACCGTCTGGTTGAAGGGCCGCGATCCGGTCATCACCGTGATCAGCGCGATGGCCAGCAGCAGCAGAGAAAGCAGGACCGGCGTCAGGATTGTGCGGCGGGCAAGCGCGAAGCGGGCGGGCTTTCGCTCGGCAGCCGCGGCACCGGCAGCGGTAGAGTTGGTGAGGGAGGCGGCGACACCCATGAAATCAGACCCTTTCCTTGGTGCCGCGCGCGGCAATAAGCCCTTGCGGGCGGAAGAGGAGAACGAGGATGACCGCTCCATAGACAAAGGCATCGCGGAACGGCCGGGCGTCGATGGGCAGCATGACCTGCATGATCACCGAGGCGGCACCCAGCAAGAAGCCGGCGAGCACGGCTCCCCCGAGGCTGCCGAGGCCGCCAATGACGGTGGCGATGAAGGCCATCAACATGATCGAGGCGCCCATCTGGATGTCCAGCGTGCCTGTCTGGGCGCCAAAGATCAGTGCAATGGCGGCGGCCAACGCGCCGGAGAGCGCGAACGCGCCCATGATAACCCGGTTCGCACGCACACCCAGCATGCGGGCCATCGAGAAGTTCTCGGCCGCCGCCCGCATCTCCAGGCCGAAGCGGGTTTGACGCAGGAACAGTGTCAGGCCGATCAGGATGACCATCGTGGCGACGATTGTTATGAGCTGGAGGAGGGGAAGCCTGGCACCGAGGATCTCCACCGGCTGGGACAGTTCGGGCAGCAGCGAGATCGATTTCGGCCGACTGGAGAAAAGCATGAGCAGGAAGTAGCGAATGACGAAACCGAGCGCGAAGGAGGCGATCATCATGGTTGCCGGATTTGCCTGGCGGAACCGCCTGAAGACAACGATTTCGCACAGCACCGACAGCCCGGCCCCGCAAAGGAGCACGAAGGGCACCAGCAGGTACCACGGCAATTGGCCAGCGAAGACGATGGCCATGGCGTCTGTTGAGGGCCATAGCAGCGCGAAGACGCAGAAGGCGATGACGTCGCCATGCGCGAAGTTCACCAGCCGCATGACGCCGAAGATGAGGGCAATGCCAAGCGCCCCAAGCGCGTAGAGCGAACCAAGCGAGAGTGCGTCGAACAGGATCTGGAGCATCTCAGTGGTCCTCGTAACCGAAATAGGCAGCCTGGATCGCCTCGCCGTTGCCGAGCGTCCGCGCGTCGCCATCGAGCACGATCTGTCCGCCACGCATCAGGATCATCCGCCCGCCCACCATCATCGCCCGGGCCGAGCTCTGCTCAACGATCAGGAGCGTGAGCTGGCGCTGCGCACGCAGCGCGATCAGCCGCTCATAGACCTGGTCGTTGATGTTGGGGGCGAGGCCCAGCGAAGGCTCGTCGATGGCTACAAGCCGCGGATTGGTCATCAACGCGCGTCCGATGACCAGCATTTGCTGCTGCCCGCCGGACAGCAATCCCGCCTGCCCATGCCGCCTCTCTTTCAGCATCGGGAAGGTTGCGTAGACGGCTTCGAGTTCGTCGGCCGCTCGGCTGCGCCAGCCGCGTTCGCGGGCGTGCATGCCGGTTCCGACCAGAAGGTTCTCTTCGGTCGTCAGCGAGCCGAAGACATCGCGCCCCTCCGGCACCATGGAGAATCCGAGCCGGGCGATGTTCTCCGGCGCCTGGCCGGTGATCTCATGACCTGCAAGGTCGATCCGGCCGCCCGCCACTGGCGTAACACCGGCGATCGCGCGCAGCAGCGAAGACTTCCCGGCTCCGTTCGGGCCGGTGATGAACAGGATTTCTCCCTCGTCCATGGAGAAGGAGACATTTCGGACCGCCGTGAGACGGCTGTAGCGGATAGTGATATCGGAAAGGGCGAGCAGGCTCATTCCATCGCCTCCAGCACAGGCAGGTCGGTGTTCGCGGCCGTGCCCATATAGGCGTGGCGCACCTTCTCGCTGTCGCGGATCGCGGCAGGCGGGCCTTCCTCGATGATCGCTCCGGAATCGAGCACGACGATATGCTGGCAAAGGCCGAGCACCAGCCCGACATTGTGCTCGATGAGCAGGACACCACAGCCGAGATCGCTGGCGATATGTCTTATCAGGGCCGAAAGCTCCCGCGCCTCCAGCGCGCTCATGCCAGCCGCGGGCTCGTCGAGCAGGATGTACGCGGGCCGTCCCATCAGGGCGCGGCCAATGGCGACGCGGCGCTCGTCCGTATATGGCAACGTTCCGGCGATGCGGGTGCCCAGCGCACCGATGCCTATCCAGTCGAGCATCGCTTCCGCTTCGGCGATGGCAGCGCGCCGGCTCATTCCCAGACCAACGCCGGTTACCTCCAAATTGTCCAGCACAGGCAGGTCGCGGAAGAGCCGCCCACCCTGGAAGGTGCGGGCAATGCCGCGCCGCCGGACCTGATGCGGCTTGAGACCTGTGAGTGCTGCCCCGTCGAGCTTGATGGTGCCTTCCGTCGGTGCCTGGAAGCCGGTCAGCACGTTGACGAGCGTGGTCTTGCCAGCGCCATTCGGGCCGATGAGGCCACTGATGCGGCCGGGCGTAATTTGGAGGTCTACCGATGACAGGGCCTTCAGCCCCGCAAACGATACCGAGACATTCTCCGCGCTCAGATGACTCATGACCCTTTCCTTCTTTCTACCGACGGAAAGGCGCGAAGCATCCGGCCTTGCGGCCAGTCACGTTGCAAATGTCTTCCCCTGTCGGTTCCGGCGGTCTCTAGCGGACTGCTCGGGTGCCAAATTCACGCCGTTGCCCGGCGTCGTCTTGTCGTTTCGCGCACCGGATTTTGTCTTCCGCCACGCACGGTCGGTTTTGGCCGGCCGATCTCCTCGCCACCGGCTCCTCCGCCGGCATTTTCCCGGCTGACGTCAGCCGGCCAGATGCCCTTCAGCACGCGCCAGCGCGGCGCGCTGTTCGGTTCGCGCGGCAAGCGCGTCTTCCAGCGTCACCGGAACGAAGCGCGCCGGGGTGTGCGGCTGGAGCTGGGCGATAAGGTCCATGTCGGCCGATATCACCACGCCCAGCATCATGTACCCGCCACCCGAAACCGCGTCCCGGTGAAGAACGATCGGCTCCGTGCCACTCGGCACCTGGACGGATCCGTAGGGATAGCAGGCATCGACGATGTTCGAGGGGTCGGAGCCCGCACCGAAAGGCTGCTCGCGCTCGACGAATTCCAGCGGCGTCCCACCCCGGAAGCGATAGCCGATGCGGTCGGCTTCGGGTGCGACCTTCCAGGTTTCCTCAAAGAACCGAGTGCCGGCAGCTTCAGTGATCCGATGCCAGTACATGCCGGGAAGCATTCTGAGTTCCGCCGGACTATTGCCCGCGCGGCGCAGATTTGCAGGCAGTGAAAGACCGGCTTTGCCGGAACCCTCGCCGAGGGGAAGCTCATCACCCGCCTTCAGCGTGCGGCCCTGATGGCCGCCGAGTGCGCCCAGAATGTAAGTCGAGCGCGAACCGAGAACCACGGGTACGTCGATACCGCCGGAGACGGCCAGATAAGCGCGCGCGCCGCCCTTGAGGAAGCCGAAGGAAAGCCGGTCACCGGCCTTCACCGGAAAACTTTCCCAGGTCGGCCGTTCCTCGCCATTGAGTTTGGGGGGGAGTTCTCCTCCCGTGACGGCGACGACCGCGGATTGGGTGAATTCGAGTTCGGGGCCCATGAAGGTGGCTTCGAGCACCGCGGCACCCGGATCGTTGCCGACAAGCAGGTTTGCGATGCGTGTGGCAAAGCGGTCCATGCCGCCACCTTCTGGAATGCCGACATGGTAGTGGCCCGGTCGGCCAAGATCCTGCACGGAAGTGGAGAGGCCGGGAGAGATTACCTTAACGGCCATTGATAAGCTCCATCAGCTTTGCATTGGTGCCGTAAATATCGCCGTTGAAGTCCTTCAGGCTGAAGGTGCACTCGCGAACCGTCGGCTGCCACCGATTGGCTTCGATTTCCTCCAGCGTGGCGTCGTAGTCATCGCGGCCAATGGCCTTGAACTTGACGATGTCGCCTGGCTCGAACAGGCACATATCATCTGAGAGGTAGCGCACCTTCCTGGTCGGGTCGTAGATCGGAGCCGGGGTTATGCCATACATCTGGTAGCCGCCAGCGCCGCGCACCGAATAGATCGCTGCAAAGCAGCCGCCATGGCCAATGGTGAGCTTGGGAGTGTCGGTGCGTGGACGCAAGTATTTCGGCGCCTGAATCTGTTTCTTGCGCTCAACCATCTGGTACAGGAAGGGGAGTCCGGCGACGAAGCCGACCATGGACACGAACCAGGGCTGGCCGGAATATGCCGTGATAAACTCTTCCACCGTGGCGTAGCCGTTGATGCGTGCCGAATATTCAAGATCGGTGGAGGAGGGGTCCTGATGGCGCTCGCGGAAGCGCAGGCAGGTTTCACGCGTCCATGGATCCTGGAAATAAACCGGCAGTTCGATGATCCGGGTCTTCAGCACCGGGTCCGCCTTCGAGGCCGCCTCTTCCATCGACTTCAGTTCGCTGAGCAAATCCTGCGGCTTGACGATGTCGGGGTTGAAGCGAATCTGGAAGCTGGCGTTGGCTGGGCAGATCTCGGTGACACCTCGGATGCCTGCCGTACGCACCGCGTTCGTCATCGAAAGGCCGGTAAAGAAGGAGGTGAGCGACATTTCTTCGGACACCTCGCCGAAGATATGTTCGTCACCGCCAAAGTTGAATCGTATCGACATCGGTCCTCCTTAACCCGCCAATGTTGCGGCGTTTTCGATGAGCCAGCCTTCCAGCCAGCGGGTATGCACGTCTCCCGCCCGTACCGCCGGATCGGCGGCCAGCGCAAGAAACAGCGGCTTGGTGGTCTTGAGCCCGCCGATCTTCAACTCGTTGAGCGCGCGGATCAGGCGCACTATCGCCGCCTCGCGCGTTTCTGCATGCACGATCAGCTTGGCAAGCAGCGAATCATAAAAGGGCGGCACCTGATAGCCTTGGTAGAGCATCGAATCGAAGCGTACGCCCGGACCGCCGGGAATGCGAAGCTCGGCCACCTGCCCAGGGAATGGAGCGAACTCCTTCGCCGGGTCTTCGGCATTGAGTCGGACTTCGATCGCATGCCCCTTGACGGAGACATCGCCTTGCCGAATCCGCAGCTTCTCGCCGCCGGCGATGCGAAGCATCTCCGCAACGAGGTCGATGCCGGTGATCGCTTCGGTGACCGGGTGCTCGACCTGGATACGGGTGTTCATCTCGATGAAGTAAAAGCGATCTGCTTCATCGTCATAAAGATACTCTACCGTGCCGGCACCAGAGTATTTGACCGCCTTGGCCAAAGCGACCGCCGAAGCGCAGAGATCCTCGCGCAGCCTGTCTGAAAGTGCGCGCGACGGCGCCTCCTCCCAAACCTTCTGGCGTCGCCGCTGCAGCGAGCACTCCCGCTCATAGCAGTGAATGGCATCGCTTCCGTCTGCCAGCACCTGCACCTCGATATGGCGGGCCTTGCCGATCACTTTTTCCATGTAGAGGCCACCGTCGCCAAAGGCGGCGAGGGCTTCTGCTTCGGCCTGAGGAAAGGCTTGTTCGAACTCGGCGAGCGAGTTGGCGATGCGGATGCCCCGCCCGCCGCCGCCTGCCGCCGCCTTGATCATCACCGGAAAACCGGTTGCGGTCAGCACCTCGTGGCCAGCCTTGAGGCCCTCGACCCGGCCAGCCGAGCCAGGCACCACAGGGACACCTGCAGCGGCGGCGGCCGATCGCGCCGAGACCTTGTCTCCCATCATCCGGATCGCATCTCCCGACGGGCCGACGAAGACCAATCCAGCGCCTGTGACCGCGTCGGAAAACGCGGCATTCTCGGCAAGGAAACCATAGCCAGGATGAACGCTGTCGCAACCGGTGTCGCGGGCAGCCTTCAGAATTGCTTCGACATTGAGATAGGACTTCTTTGCTGCTGGTGGGCCGATGTTGACCGATTCGTCCGCAAGCTGGACGTGGAGCGACTCGGCGTCTGCGGCCGAATACACCGCCACGGTGGCGATCCCCAAATCTTGCGCGGCCCGGATGATCCTGACCGCTATCTCGCCCCGGTTGGCAACCAGAAGCTTTTTCAGCATCAGTCGAGATCCGCGATAGGTGCGCCGGCCATGATCGGGTCTTCATTGTCGGCAATGAAGCGGATGTTCGTACCGGCCGTCTCGGCCCTCACTTCGTGGAACGACTTCATCACTTCGATGAGGCCGATTACGTCTCCGGCGGAAACCGCGTCGCCATCCGCCTTGTAGGGCGGCTGGTCTGGCGAAGCGCTGCGATAGAAAGTGCCGGGAAGAGGCGAAAGAATCTGGGCCATAAAAAGCTCCGGAAAACTGCAGACAGACTAATTTGGAACCGCCTGCGCGGGCGGGTTCGGTCGAGTTCAGTGCCAGGGAGCGATTGCGGTGCGCACGGCCCTGGCTATTTCGATGGCGTTCGGCGTATCGGAATGCACGCAGATGGTTTCGCAGCGTACGGGGAAGAAACCGCCGTCCTCTGCCGTGCCCTCGCCCTCCCTGATGGCGCGCACGCACCGCTCGGCCATCTCTGCGGGGTCCTTGGCGTCATGAACGCGCGTCAAGATCAGCTTGCCGGAGGCATCGTAGTCGAGATCGGCATAGAACTCGGCGACGAATGGGATACCGCGCTCTTGATAGATCTTCTCATGCAGGGTGCCCGTCATGCCGAAGAGGGGTACGCCGAAAATCTCTGCCGCGTCGCACACGCCATGGGCGATTGCCTCCTGCTGCATGGCCATGAAGTAGAGGCTGCCATGCGGCTTGATGTGGTGGAGTTCCACACCCTCGGCCCTGAGGAAGCCGGCAAGCGCTCCCACCTGGTAAATGATGGTGTTCCTGACTTCTTCGCGGGTCATCCGCATCTCGCGCCGGCCGAAACCCTGAATGTCGGGCAAGCCTGGATGGGCGCCGATCTTTACGCCACTCGCCTTGGCGCTGCGGACGGCGGCGTGCATGTGATCCGGATCGGAGGCATGAAAACCACAGGCGACATTGGCAACGTCGATGATGGGCATCATGCCCATATCATCGCCAACCTTGTAGAGGCCAAAGCTTTCGCCCATGTCGCAGTTTAGCGTCACCGCCATCGCATTGTTACCCCTCGAAGCTGCCGTCTTTGCGGCGTTGCAGCATTTTTTGCGCATGCGAGGGCGTTTGTGAAATAGTAGTTTATTGATTGTCATATCAAAAAAACAGATAATGGTTCTGGGCCGGAGCGCACCATGACCATCACCTTGAAACAGCTTGATTATTTTATCGCGACCGCCGAGAGCGGACAGGTCAGTCATGCTGCGGTGGAACTCAACATCTCGCAATCGGCCGTCACTGCGGCGATAAAGACGCTTGAGGCTGACCTGGGCGTACGGCTTTTGGAGCGTAACCACGCTGGCGTAAGACTGACTATGGAGGGCGCGCGGTTTCTTGAACATGCGCGTGTTATCACCGGGGCCGTCGCTGCCGCCGTCCGAAGCCCGTTGCGCGATAGGAAAGGCCTGGCGGGCAAGCTGCGGCTTGGCATGACCTACACGGTCGTCGGCTACTACATGTCGCGCCACTACGCGCGGTTTCGAAAGACCTATCCCGAGATCGAGGTCGAGGTGCTGGAACTGCCCCGAGACGCTCTCGAAAGCGGGTTGATGTGCGGGGACATCGACATGGCCGTGATGCTGGTGTCCAACCTGGAGCACACCAAGGAGTTGGCGCAGGAGGTCTTGATGCGGTCGAACCGCCGGCTCTGGCTTTCGGCTGATCATCATCTGCTCGCGCGGCAGGAAATCAGCCTCGCCGATGTGGCGGCGGAAGATTATGTCATGCTGACGGTTGACGAGGCACGTACGACGGCCGCCCGTTACTGGGATGCCGCGGGGCTTTCGCTTCGCGCCGTCCTTACCACCAGTTCGGTCGAGGCCGTGCGGTCGCTCGTGGCTGCCGGCATGGGGGTCACTGTCCTGTCCGACATGGTTTACCGCCCCTGGTCCTTGGAGGGGCAGCGCATCGAAGTGCGCGGGCTTGTCGAGCCCATTCCTACCATGGATGTCGGCCTGGCCTGGTCGCGGGACAGATCAATCGAACCGGCCGCGGCGGCCTTCCGGGCCTTCATGTCCGTGACCATGGGCGGCGGCGGCTAACCGCCTGCCGTCAGGCAGGCGCTATGGCTCAGGCTCGCTGGTTGAGCAGCGGAGCGTGGGAGTTGATGCCTCGCATCATCAAGGGGGATTTCACCTTTGTCGCAAATAACGCCAAGGGCTTCACAAAACTCTAAAGAGCCGGTTCACGCCGGCCTCGTCATCGTCGCTGGCAGGTTGTTCCCGACAAACAGAAGGAACTCTTGGAGAGTCTTCTTGGTCACCACCTCGGGCCGGAATCGGAAAAGTCTCTCATCGGAGGGCGGTGACTTCACGGTTGCGGGCTACGATCTGCTCGTGGCGGAGGGGGGTCGTCGCCTCCATGAAGCCCTTGATCAGTGCGTCGCGAGCTCCGGGTGCGCGCGCCTTTTCCGCCGTGGACAGCGCATGCTGAAGATCAGGCAACGTCAGTTCCGTGCAGTAGGCTGGCGTGCCCGGTTGCTGGCGCCAGGAACTCGCGAGATCGCCGGCATCAAGTGCGTCGAAACCGGTCTCGTTCACCAGTTCGCGTGCGATCGCTTTGGCATGCGCATCATCGCCTGCGACGGGGATCGCGATCCGTTCGGCCGTTCCGCCACCTTCGGCGAGCGTTTGGGCGAGGACCGCATTGAACGTCTTGACCACCGGCCGGCCGAGTTGTTCGCTGGACCAGACGCTTTCCGGCTTGCCATCGTCAACCTCCGCGATGTTCCCGTCGCGCATAGGATAATAATTGGAGGTGTCGATCACGACCACGTCGGCTGGTACATCGGCAAAGATGTTGGCGACATCGGGAATCTTCGCAAACGGGATCGATAGAACGATCGCCTCGACATCCCTGGCTGCTTCGTGCGCGGCAACCGGGAGCGCACCAACCTTCATCGCCTTCTCGCGGATGTCATCAGGCCCCTTCGAGCCCGCCAGCTTCACCGCGTGTCCGGCCGCTGTCAGCTTTCGTGCGAGGGTGGTGCCGATATTTCCCGCGCCGATAATGCCGATGTTCATGTCGATTTCCTTCCAGGTAATTGTGATTGTGAGCTCAGCGCATGATGCGCGGATCGATCCCGTGTTGAGCGGGACATCCAGATGGTCGCGCAGGGTGGTGCCGCCATAACCCCCGATGGAACAGCCCGCCTCGAACTTCGTATAGCTTGCTCGCGGCATCTACTGACCGCGCGCCAGGCCCCAGGCAGGTTGCCGTACCGTTGCCCAGATGCATGCCGGTATCATCTGCCTGATCATCGTCCTCGTTTCGCCGGCTCATGCCGACCTGTTAGAACAGTCGACCACGGGATATATGGAGACTATCTCCGCTTCGACTTTAGATACGGAGAGTGTCTCCGATCTTCAAGGGTTCAAAGGTCAGTCATGTCTCAATCGTCGATCACGTCAGCCCTCCGCAGGGACGCGCAACACAATCGGGCGCACATTCTCGAGGTGGCGCGACAAGCGTTCGGCAACGACAGTGTTGACGTCTCGATGGATGCTATCGCGAAGCTGGCGGGCGTGGGGGCAGGGACGCTCTACCGCCATTTTCCAAACAAAGACGCCCTCCTGGCTGCGCTGCTAATTCTTCACTATGAAAGCCTCGACCATCGTCGCGTTGAAATCGAAGCCGGGGAGAGCGATGCAGGCCGCGCACTCGAACTCTGGGTTGAAGCTCTCGGCGACTGGATGCTGGCTTATGAGGGCTTGCCTGAACCGTTACGGGCCGCTTGCCGAGTAGAATCCCCGCTGACGCCGACCTGCCATGCTGTCATCGCGACGACGGAGCGAATCCTGAAGGCTGCACAGGACGAAGGGCTTGCACGACGGACGATGACCGGGCGCGACATCTTTTTCGGAGCACTGGCGATCGCTTGGGCGAGCGGCGCAACGGCAGCGGGCGAAGACACTCGGAACGTGCTTCGCGATGTCCTGAAGAACGGATGGATGGAACCGAAAACAGCACCGGGCGGCGGAGTTTAGTCCGCCTATCCGACTGCGCAGCCTTTCGAATTTCATAACGCTGTCGCCAGCGCGTGTGCATCAAACAAACGCTTTCTGAATGGCTGCCGTCGTCTGGATGGACGGCGGCTTTTGGGCCTGGGAAGAGCGGCGTGCGAGGGCGGCAATTGGTGGCTGAAACTTTGCGACCAAGCGTGAGCACACGTCTTGGCGCTATGCTATGATTTCTGATCCCGCTTCCTGAAAACGGGGGATTCCGCAGAGCCTGAGGCAAGTCACCACTTCGTCCAGGATGATATCGAGTGCCTTGGCCACACCGGCCTCGCCAGCCACGGCGCCGAACAGGGCGGCCCGGCCGATCGCCGCGACGGTGGCGCCGCGTGCCTTGGCCTTGATGATGTCCGTGCCCGTGCGGATACCGGAATCGATGAGGATCGGGACTTGGGCGCCAAGTGCCTGACGGATGGCGGGCAGGGCATCGATGCTCGATACAGCACCGTCGAGCTGACGGCCTCCATGGTTGGACACCCAGATGCCATCGGCACCAGCCGCGACCAGTCGCGACGCGTCGCCCGGGTGCAGGACGCCCTTGACCAGCAGCCGGCCTTTCCACCAGTCGCGGATCTGGCGGAAATCGTCCCAGTCGAAACCTGCATGGAGGCTGCCGCCAACACGCGCGGCGATCGTCAGGCTGGCGCTGTTGTCACCGAGATAGCCGCGGACGTTCTCGAACTGGGGCAGACCGCCGCTCAGCAGGCGCAGCGACCAGCCAGGATGAAGCATGCCTTCCCAGAGATGCCGGGCCGAAGGCCGCAGTGGGATGGATATGCCGTTCCTAAGATCCTTTTCGCGCTTGCCCCCGGCTTGCAGATCAACGGTCACCACCAGCGTCGAATAGCCAAATTCTTCCGCTCGCCTGACCAGTTGGCGATTGAAGTCGAAATCCTTGAGCACATAAAGCTGGAACCACAGCGGCCCCTGTACGGCTCGCGCCATGCCTTCGATGCTGGCCGTGGCCATGGTGGAGAGTGTGTAGGGGATGCCGCGAGCGGTTGCCGCCCTCGCGATGGCAATGTCGGCTCCGGGCCTGACCAGCGCGCAGGAACCCATCGGGCTGATTACGAGCGGTGTCGGCAAGGTCTCGGACCAGAGCGTCGTGGAAACGTTCGGATGCGAAACATCGGTAAGCACGCGCGGCAAAAGTCTGATCTTTTCGAAATCGCTTCGGTTGGCGTTAAGGGTGAGTTCCTGCCCCGCCCCGCCATCGATGAATTCGAAGATGGATTTCGGCAGGCGACGACGGGCAAGCCTGCGAAAATCCTCGACCGAAACCTGGCGATCGAGAGCGCCCATCTCAAGCCTCGCCCTCGTGCCGGTCGGCAATGAATATCCGGCGCATGAGCGTCTGGCCGACCTTGCGAGGTCCAACAAGATCTATCTTCACCTTGATCATCAGTCACGCCGCTGCCGCGAGCCGGTCGCAGATCGAGCGGGTTATCTCGCTGGTCGACGCCCTGCCTTTCAGGTCGGCGCTCAGAAGCCCGTTGGCCAGGCAGTCCTCGGTCACGCGACGGATGCGCGCCGCGGCCTGGTTGAGCCTCTCGTCGCCATGCTTGTGGCCGAGCCAGTCGAGCATCGAGGCTGCCGACAGGATCGTCCCATACGGATTGGCGATACCTTGGCCAGCAATGTCGGGCGCCGAGCCGTGCGCGGCCTGGAAGAAGCCGTTGGCCGCGCCGATCTCGGCTGAAGGCGCCATGCCCATCCCGCCCACCGTCGCGGCGGCGAGGTCGGACAGGATGTCGCCGAACATGTTCTCGCTGACGATGACGTTGAAATGGCCCGGTTTCAGCACGAGATGCATCGCCATGGCGTCGACCAGCGCGTGCTCGGTCGCGATATCGGGATAGTCCTTCGCCACTTCGTCGAAGACGGAGCGGAAGAAGGCATAGCTGCGCAGCACGTTGGCCTTGTCGCAGCAGGTGACCCGGCGCACGCCGTCAAGAGGCGCGCCGCCCGACTGGCGCGCCAGTTCGAAGGCCTTGCGCACGATGCGCACGATGCCGGAGCGGGTCTGCACCAGCGTGTCGACCGCCACTTCGCCGCGCAACAGGGCGCCCGATCCCCGCGCGGCGTAAAGCCCTTCGCTGTTCTCGCGCAAGATGATGTAGTCGATATCGCCGGCCTTCACTCCGCTCAACGGGCTAGGCACGCCCTCGAAGAGCCTGATGGGGCGGACGTTGGCATAGAGATCGAGTTCGAAGCGCAGTCTCAGCGTGAAATCCAGGCCTGCTTCGGTTCCATCGGGATGGACGACGCCCGGCAAGCCGCCCGCACCATGCAGGATGGCGTCCGCCGCGCGGCAGGCCTGGAAGGTCGGCTCGGGAAAGCTCTGGCCGGTCTTCAGGAAATGCTCGGCTCCGGCCGGGTATTCGCTGAAGTGCAAGGGGTTGCCGGGACCAAGCGCTGCTTTCACCACTTGAACCGCTGCGGCGCAGACTTCCGGGCCGATGCCGTCGCCATGCACCACGGCGATTTCGTAGACAGGCTTCATCGCCAACTCCCAAATGGTCTAACGCTCAGATGCACTTGCCGCCGTCGACATTGAGGTCGACGCCGGTGATCATGCTGGCTTCGTCGGAGCACAGGAATGCCGCGGCGTTGCCCATGTCCGCCGGCGTAGACAGCCTGCCGATCGGAATGGTGGCGACGACGCGGGCGCGGTTTTCCTCGCCGGAGCCGATGAAGGTGGACAGAAGCGGCGTGTCGCCGGCAACCGGGTTGATGGCGTTGACGCGGATGCCGAAGGGGGCGAGTTCCACGGCCATGGCCCGGGTGGCGGCAATCGCCCAGCCTTTGGAAGCATTGTACCAAGTCAAATTCGGGCGCGGCGAGACGCCGCCGGTGGAGGCGACGTTGAGGATGGCGCCCGATTTGATGGATTTGAAATGCGCAACGATCGCACGGGCGCCATTGTAGATGGATCGCATGTTGACGTTGGCGATCCGGTCGAACATCTCTTCATCCATCGTCTCGAGCGCCAGGGGCGGCTGGGCCACGCCGGCATTGTTGACCAGTATGTCGAGACCGCCAAAGGCCGAGCGGGCCAGGTCTGCCGCCGCTTCGAAGCTTGCGAGTGTCGAGACGTCGCCAGTGATTGGCCGCACATTTTTGCCGACTTCGGCAGCAACGCGGGCCGCGGCGGCCTCATCACGGTCCATCAACACGACCCGCGCACCTTCGGTGACGAATTTCCTGACGATGCCTTCGCCAAATCCCGAACCGCCGCCAGTGACGACAGCGACCTTGCCAGCAAGTCTCATATCTGTTCCTCCGTTGCCGGCACCATCGGGGAAGTCGCGTACATTGCACAGTCCGATTATCTGAACGCCCTTTTAGCTTTCCTTGTTTGAGGTCGACCGGCGTGGGAGGCATAGTCGCCACGGAATTGTGAGGAGGAAGGGATGACGCTGAATTTCGACCCGCGGGCGAAGGCCACGGCGCTCTACCACGGCGAATTCCGGCCGATGTTCGTCGGCGGCAAGTGGGTTCCGGCACAATCCGGCCAGGAGATGCAGGCGCTCAACCCGGCGACTGGCGAAGTGCTGGCCACCGTCCCGCGTGGCTCGGCCGCCGACATCGATGCGGCGGTGGCCGCTGCGCGCACGGCCTTCGAAGGGCCGTGGTCAAAATTCTCGCCCTATGAGCGGCAGTGCGTGCTTCTGCGCATCGCCGATCTCTTCGAGACCCATTGGGAAGAGCTCAGCGTTTCCGACACTCTCGACATGGGACTGCCGATCACGCGCACGCTCGCCAACCGGCGGCGCGTCATCGGCATGCTGCGCTTCTATGCGGGCATGGCGACCGCGCTGCATGGCGAATCCATAGACAATTCGATCCCCGGCGAGATCGTCAGCTTCACAAGGCGCGAACCGGTGGGCGTTGTCGGCGCGATCATCCCCTGGAACGCTCCGACCGCCGCGTCGATCTGGAAGATCGCACCGGCGCTCGCCACCGGCTGCACCATCGTGCTGAAGCCCTCGGAGGATGCCTCGTTGACGCCGCTGCTGATCGCCAGGCTGATGCAGGAGGCCGGCGTTCCCGACGGCGTCGTCAACGTCGTCACCGGCACCGGGACGGAGGCCGGTGCGCGGCTCGCTGAACATCCCGACGTCAACAAGATCGTCTTCACCGGCTCGACGCTGACCGGCCAGGCCATCGCGCGGGCGAGCGTGACCAACCTCAAGCGCGTTTCCCTGGAACTCGGCGGCAAATCGCCGATCATCGTCTGCCGCGATGCCGACATCGACAAGGCGGTTCCTGTCGCCGCGATGGCGGTGTTCGTGCATTCGGGCCAGATCTGCATCGCCGGATCGCGGCTGTTCGTGGCGCGCGAAATCCATGACGAATTCGTGCGCCGGGTCGCCGAGTTTGCCGGCAGGCTTCGCATCGGCCATGGCATCGAGGCGGAAACCGAAATCGGCCCGCTCATCAATGCCAGGCAGGCCGGCAAGGTGGCGGGCTATATCAAGGCCGGCCGCGACGAAGGGGCGGAACTGATAGCGGGCGGATCTCGACTGACGGGCGAGCCCTACGATGGCGGCAATTTCATCGCGCCGACCGTCTTCGGCGCGGTGTCGGACAAGATGACCATCGCGCGTGAAGAAATCTTCGGTCCGGTGATTTCGGCGATGCCGTTCGACACGCTCGACGAAGCCGTGGCGCGGGCCAATGCGACGCCCTATGGCTTGGCAGCCGGCATTTTCACCACCCATCTGGGCACCGCGCACAAGCTCGCCCGCCGCATCAAGGCCGGCTCGGTGTGGGTCAACATGTACCACGCCATCGACCCTGCGGTGCCGTTCGGCGGCATGAAGATGTCCGGCTACGGCCGCGAGGGCGGCATCGAACATCTGCATGAATATCTGGAGACCAAATCGGTCTGGATCCAGACCGACTGAGGGTGCGCTGATATTCAGGTGAGGCCGGGCTGCGAATGACGGCGTTCCCGCACTATTCTCGGCGCTCGTGCAAGGTGCCTGTCCGAAGGCGCGATGCTCAGTTTGCCAGTTCGCGCAAATTGGTGCGGATGAGGTTCATCAGCTGTTCGGAGAAGGAGTGGTGCACATAGCCCCGCGCGGTGATGATGCCGACGGAGCGGTGGGCGTCGCGATGGTCGATCGGCACCACTCGCATGCGCTCGTCATTGCGCGAAATGGCGATGCCGGGCACCACGCAGACGCCAAGTCCCGAACACACCAGCGCCACCGCCGTCTGTGCGCTTTCGACCTCGTATTGCGGCTTGAGCTCGATGCCTTCCGCCGCCGTCAGCCGATCGACAAGGCCGCGCACAGCTGTTTTGCGGTTGAGCAGGATGAGCGGATAGCGCAGCAGGTCGGAGAGCAGCAGCTTCTTTTCGCCGCCGTATATTTCCGTGGGAATGCAGGCCATCAGCGGATCGTCGAGGATAGACTCGAACTGGAAGTCCGTCAGGTTTGGCAGTTCGGGGCCGATGTAGAACTCGACCTCCTGCTGTTGCAAAAGGCCAAGCGCGGCCTGCGGCGGGCTCTCGATGACCTCGACGATGCTGCGGGATAGCGCAACTTGAATGTCGCCAGGATATCGCCCAGCCGGCTTGCCGCGAGCGTCGGGGCGCAGGCGATCTGCACCTTGCCCTTGCGCCGAGCGGCGACCTCCGTCAGCCGGTCGAGGCTGGTCTGCACCTGTGACATCACATTGGCGATCTCCTCGAACAGGATCTGGCCTTCCGGCGTCAGGCTTGCACGCTGTGCGGTGCGGATAAACAGCGAGATGCCGATCTGCTCCTCAAGGTCGCGAATCTGCATCGAGACCGCCGATGGCGAACGATTGCTCTCCTCGGCAGCACGACGGAAGCTGCCGTTTTCGGCGGCAAGCAGGAACGTCTGCAGAAGTTTGAGGTTAATGCTGGGCATATCCGCTCGGGCAGGGTGATCTGACCCCTGACCTATTCAGACGCGGAACCGATTGCAAGGCAATAGGACCGGCCAGACATTGGTCCTGGCTTGACCGGCAAAAGTGTCTCTCTTGTCGGGCCGCTCAATGAACCGCGGCGAACATGACGCGCTCCTCGGTGGCCTCCGACAGCATCATCTCCTCGACCACGCGGCCGCGCTTGACCACCAGAATGCGATCCGAAACGGCGAGAATTTCAGGCAGATAGGACGAGATGACAACGACGGCCATGCCTTGCTCGGCGAGATCGCTGATGAGCTGGTGGATCTCGACGATGGCGCCGACGTCGACACCGCGTGTCGGCTCGTCGAAGATCACCAGCCTAGGCTTCTGGATCAGCGATTTGGCGATCACGACCTTTTGCTGGTTACCGCCGGAGAGCTCGATCATCCGGGCTCGGTCGCTGGTCTGCCGCAGGCTCAGGCGTTCGCCCCATTCGCGGGCCAGTTGCCTGGCCCGCGCCAGCGACACCATGGAGACGGGATTGGCGCCCTCGGTCAGTTCACCCACTTGAAGGTTCTCGCCCGCAGTCATGGTTTCGAAGAAGCCGTCGACCTTGCGATCCTCGGTGACATAGACGATGCCGTCGCGCACCGCAGGCCTGGGCACCCGATAGCGCACCGACTTGCCGAGCAGGCGGATCTCGCCGCCGTGGAAGATGTTACGCTTCAACAGTCCGGCGACGACCTTGGCCATTTCGGTCCGGCCGGCGCCGACAAGGCCGAACATGCCGGTGACCTGGCCCGAAAACACCGAGAAGGAAGAGTTGCGCACCAGGCCGGCGCAGGACAGGTTCTCGACCGAAAGCAGCTTGTCGCCATAAGGCCGCGCCGTGCGCTTGACGTCGCCATGCAGCGTTTCGGTGAGCGTGCGGCCGACCATGGCCTGCACGATCGAAGCGCGGGTGAAGCCCTTGGCTTCGCCGGACGCGACGATCTCGCCATCGCGCATGACCGTGATGCGGTTAGCGACAGCAAGCGCCTCTTCCAGCGCATGGGTGATGAAGATGACGGCGATGCCCTCCTTCACCAGCCGCTGCAAAAGTTTGAAGAAGTGGCTTTTCTCTTCGGGCGTCAGCGTCGCGGTCGGCTCGTCGAAGATGATGACGCGGGCCTTGTGGTGGACGGCGCGCGCGATCTCCACCATCTGCTTGTGCGCCGCGCCCAGCGTGCTGACCTGCGCGGACGGGTCGACCTGGAAGCCCATGCCGGCGAGGAACTGCCGCGCCTGAATGTAGAGGCCGCGCAACCGGTTGAACATCTTCTCTTCGCCGAGATAGAGATTCTGCGCCACCGTCATGGCCGGCACCAGGTTGGTTTCCTGGAACACCATGGCGATGCCGGCGCGCAGCGCTTCGGCGGGCGTGGCGAAGGACACATCCTTGCCGTCGAAGGTCATCTTGCCCTCGGTCAGCTTGAAGACACCGGCCATGACCTTGGTCAGCGTCGACTTGCCGGCGCCGTTTTCCCCGAGCAGCGCATGGATTTCGCCCTTGCGCAGGTCGAAATTGACATTCTTGAAGGCCGGAATGCGCGCGAACGCCTTGGCGGCGTCCCTGAGTTCAATGATGTTGGCGTCCGACATCGCTTAGCCTCGCTTGCCACTGGCGGCGCTCGCCACGCGCACGATCCGCGATCCGCCGCGCGAGGCGACCAGAAGGTCATCGCCCAGCTCGCAGGCGCTCAGCGTCCCGTGCACCTTGCCGTCGGCGCGCGAATGGAAACTCGACAGCGGCTTCATGTTCTGGTCGCAAAGGACCACCAGCCCGTAGGACCTTGTCACCGCGTATGGCTTCAGCACGTTCATCTGCTTCAACTGGCTGCCTTGCATGGGCTCGCGATAGTCGCGCCATGAGCCGAGCGACGGCGCCATCCAGTAGGCCTCGGGGACTTCCGCCAGCATGCGGATGCGGTAGGTGTCCTCGCGCAGGATGAACTCCACCAACTGGTTGCGCACGGAATAGAAGGTCAGCCAGTAGCCGGCGTTGAAGGCCGGTGCGATGCGGGCGGGGTAGGCCGGCAGATGCTCCAGCACGGGCAGCGTCGCCTTGGTGGCAAGGTCGATCGCCAGCACGCGGTGGCGCCAGGCCTCCGAGACGTAGATGCGGTTGGAGCCGGTGGTGGCGATGCCGGCCGGCCAGGCCAAGCCATCCCTGATCAACCCCAGCCGGCCGTTTTTCAGATCGAGCCGCCAGACCGAACCGGATACGCTCTTCTGCATCAGGTCGCGACGCCAACCGCTCGCCGGCACTGAGGCCGAGCCGTTGGCCATCAGCAAGGTGTTGCTGTCGAGGAAGGTGAGAGCGGTGATGCAGGAGAGGCGGCGAGCCTCCTCGCCCGTCGCCTCGCGCCCGTCATGCAGGCCGCCGCGGATGACGACGCCCTTGCCGTCGATGGCCATCGCGGTCATGCCGCGGGCATGGGCGAGTGCAGTGATCTCGCCCGGAAATTCCTGCAAGGTTTCGGCATGGCCGTCGGCGCTAAAGCGCATCAGCCGGTTCGCGCTGCTTGCCAGGAGGCCCTTTTCGATGCGCACGAGATTGTCGGCCTCGGCGAGGCCGGCGAATTGGCCGGCTTCCTCCAGTCCTTGGTTGGGCAGCAACGGCCCGTCGAGCGTCGGCACGGTCACGGCCCACTCGCCACGGCCGAGAAAGCGGTCAAGAAGCTGGTTCAAACCGCTCATGACTTTTTGCCCCAGTAGGAATCCGAGCTGAACCAGTCGGGATCGACGCCTTTCAGGGGCAAAGTGCCCATGCGGTTGTTGAAGATGCCGCAGAGATAAAGGATGCCCTTGTGCTCGCGCATCGAGGTGATCATCGGATGCTTTTCGCCTGCCTGGTCCCACAGGCTTTCGAGGATCTGGCCGTTCTCGTCGAAGCGCAGCACGCAGCCGGTGTTGAGATTGGGCATCAGCCACGCATCTTCCGATACGCGCCGCGCCATGCGGCGGCGGAAGCCCGGCATTTCAAGCGAGAGATCCAATGCCGGCGTGCGCATGCCCATCAGGGCCAGCCAGTAGGTGCCGTCGGAGGCGCGGTTGATGTTGTCGGGATAGCCGGGCAAGCCCTCGATGACGCGCTCGACCTGGCCCTTCTTCGGGCCATCGAAATAGTAGCGGCTGATGCGGCAGGCCCAGCTTTCGGCGAACAGCACCGACTGGCCGTCGAAGGCCGTGCAGATGCCATTGGGGAAGACGAGGTTTGACAGCAGTGTGCGTGTCGAACCGGATTTGGGATCATGGACGATGATGCGTCCGTTGCCGCGGCTTTCCAGCGCGTCGGCATACCAGTCGTGCATCTCGAAGCGCACTGTCGCTTCCGAGAAGACGATGCGGCCGTCCGGCAGGATGTCGCAGTCATCGGCGAGCTTCATGGTGGAGTCGTCGACCACCGAGGTCAGTGAGCGGTTGGTCTCGGCGGTCAGCAGTTTTACATCCCCGGCCGGCGAGACCTGGTAGAGGCCCATGCCGGCGACGCAGATGACGAGATTGTCGTCGCGGTCGAAAGCCATGCCGAGCGGCGAGCCGCCAATATGTGCGAACACTTCGCTGTCGGTGTAGTGCGGCGGCTGGAAGCGCAGGATATCGCCTTGGCGGCTGCCGGTGTAGAGACGGTCCTGCCGGTCGAAGATCACATCTTCCGCGCCGTCGAGAAAGCCGAGGCCGATGACGCCGACGTCCTTCAACCGGTCGTTCACCGCCATCGGCGCGCCGGGCGCGGTCGAGATCGCCTGCGGCATCTTGGCGAAGGTCGGCGAGATGTAGACGCTGCGCAGGATCTTGTGGCGGTTCTTCACCCAGCGTACGTCGAGAAGCACCGACAAGAGCAGCACGATGCCGAGGATCAGGAAATTGACCGGGCCGGGCACGGCCAGCGCAAGCAGGCTGTTCGACAGGACAAGCACGAAAACGGTGCCCATCAGCGCCTTGGCGACCGAGCCGCGCCCGCCGCCGAGCGAGATGCCGCCGAGCACGGTCGCGGTCAACACCTGCAGTTCGAGCCCGGTGCCGATGTCGGAAGCAGCACTGCCGATGCGGGCCGAGAAGAAGAAGCCGGAGAGCGCCACCAGCACCGAGCACAAGACATAGGCGCTGAACAAGATGAAGCGCACATTGATGCCGGCATTGTAGGCAGAGCGCCGCGCGCCGCCGACCGCGAACAGCCGCCAGCCATAGCGGGCGCGCGACAGCACGAGATGGATGATCAGCGCGATGACGACGAAGACCACAAAGGATGTCGGCACGCCCCAGATCGTGCCGAAACCAAGGAAATCATAGGCCGGCGAATCCGAACCGCTGGTGACGATCCGCGTCGAGACCTGCGGGAAGACGATGTCGAAGGTCGAGCGGTAGATGATGAGCGTCACCAGCGTGGTGAGAAAGGCCCGCATGCGCAGGAAGCCAACCAGGAAGCCGTTGATGGCGCCGCAGACGACGCCGAGGCCCAGGCACGCCAACAGGCCGGTACCAAAGCTCCACTGCTCGACATTCATGCCATAGAGCGTGACCAGCACGGCGAGCGCGAAGGTCGACCCGACAGACAGATCGATGCCGCCCGATACCATGACGATGGTCATGCCGAGGACGACCAGCCCAAGCTCGGCTGTCTGGCCGCTGAGATTGGTCAGCGTCGCCAGATCGAAGAAGCCCGGCACGATCGAGCCGAAGATCGCGCACAAAATGACCAGCGCCGTAAAGGGGATGACGCTGTCGATCCACTTCTTGGTCAGGATCTCCCCGACCACGTGGTCGGGGAGCAGGCGGTAGCGCCAGCGCACAAGGCTTTCGGCCATGCTCATCAAGGAAGTCCGTTACTTGAGCTCGTCCAGCTTCCAGCAATTCCTGCCGGTCGCATTGGCCTTGTCGACGCGGGTGATCGGACCGAAGAAGATGGTCTTCTCGCTGCCCGCTTGCCGGCCGGACTGCTGCAGCAGCTCGGAAATCTGCTGTGCGGCGATCTCGGCCTGGATCGGGGCATTAAAGTTGAAGATCACGTCGAGCAGCCCGTTCTTGATGCTCTCGCAGCCCGTGGCGCTGCCGGCGCCATTGGTAACGATCGTCACCTGGTCCTGTTTGCCGGCGGCCGCGACGGCGGCGCCTGCGCCGACCTCGGCATTGTCCCAGATGCCCATGATGCCGCACAGGTCCGGATGCTGCTGGAGGACCGTCTCGGTGATCTGGCGGGCCTTTTCGCTCATGTAATCGGCCGGCTGGTCGGAGACGAGCTGCAGCTCGGGATTGGCCTTCAGCACCTCGTCGATGCCGGTGCGCATGTAGATGTTGGCGGCGCCCGTCTGGACACCGGCGAGCCAGACCACCTTGTGCGAGACGGCATTGGGGCCGGTGCAGTGTTTGGCCAGTTCGCCCATTTCGAGACGGCCCATTTCGATCCAGTCGTTGCCGACATAACTGTCGGTCTGGGTGGCCGACTGCATGTTGACTTGCAGCACCTTGATGCCGGCCGCCTGCGCCTGTTTCAACAGGCGTGCGTAGGTTTGGACATCGGGGTTCTGCACGATGATCAGGTCCGGCTTCTCGGCGATGGCGCCCTGCATGGCGCGGATGCCGGCATTGGTGTCGCCGGAGGGATCGCGCACTTCAAGGCTGAAGCCGTAGCGTGCCGCGTGACGCTGCCACACCACCACCCATGCCTGGTTGAGGTCCATGCCCTGTGAGATCGGCACGAAGATGACCTTCTTGCCCTTGAGCGCCTCGAGATACGTGGAGCGGCCGACCTGATCGGTTTCCTGCGCCGTGGTGATTTTCGCCGCGCCCAGCAGCGCGAGCGCTGTCATGCCCGCGAACAGGCAGTTCTTGAACAACTTCATGTCTCTCCTCCCAGATTTAAGTCTCGGTTCTTGTTTCAGATGTCGCCGCTTTGCGAGGTCTGCTCGTCGCGCGGATTGATGATGGCGTCGATCGCCAGCGCGCCCAGCAGGATCACGCTCTTGATCAGGTTCTGGCTGGTGTAGCTGAAGTTCAGGATCGTCATCCCGTTGGTCAGGATGCCGACCAGGATGGTGCCGACGATGACGTTGCGTACGCCGCCCTGGCCACCGGAGAGGCCGATGCCGCCCAGCACGACCACCAGCAGCACGTCGTAGATCAGGCTGGAATTGTAGAGGCGCGTGTCGATGCCGGTGACCAGTCCCAGCATGATGATGCCGGCGGTATAGGCAATGAGGGCGCTGATGACATATTGCGTCACGATGATCGGGCGCGTCGGTAGCCCGGTGGTGCGGGCCGCGTTCGGGTTGTCGCCAGTGGCATAGACCAGCCGGCCGAAGCGGGTCTTCCTCAGGAAGAAGCCCATGAGCGCGGCCACCGCCGCGAAGATGATCACCGACATCGGGATGCCGAGGATGGTTCCGTTGCCGACGAATTTCAGCCAGCCAATATCGGAGGGGGCATAGAGCACGTCGGACGCAAAGACGATGCGGCCAGAGCCGTAGACCGAGGATGCGATGGCAAGGGTGGCGAAGATCGGCGGAATTTCGGCCACTGCCACCATGACGCCGGTGAACAGGCCGATGACCGCGACCAGGATGGCGCCGCACATGATGGCCAGCGTGAAGTCGACGCCCCAGGTGGAGATCCAAATGCTGAAGGCGACGCCGACCACCATCACCGCCACCATGGTCAGGTCGATGCCGCGCCCGACGACGATGAACCCCATGCCGACGGCCAGCGTGCCGAGGATCGAGACATTCTTGAGAATGGCAAGGATGTTGCCTTGGCTCAGGAAATTGTTGAGCGTCGCCGAGAACACCAGGAACAGGACGGCCGAGATCGCGCCGACGACGAGTTCCTGGGACATTTTGATGCCCAAGCGCGCGGTGTCGGATTTGCCCGAACCAGCCAAGTCAGTTCCTCCCTCGCTGCCGGTTTGAACCAGCGGCGTGCCAAAGCGGCCTTGCCCCAGGGCTTTGCCGCGACGACGTTTCCTCCACAGCCCTAAGCCGGCTGCTTGCGTTAAGACCATCGCGACTCAGGGCGGCAGGGGCAATTTCGATTTTCTGATGCGCTGTGCAGTTCGTCAGTGTGGAGAAAGAGGATGAGGAATCGTCGGTTGTGTCCTCTGCCGGATTTCACCTGCCGCAAAGCTCAGCCCGATGCCGGTAGCGTGCCGCGATCCCGTGACGGTACTTTCTTGAGTGACGGGAGTGTCTGGCCCGGCAGTCAAGCGGCTCTGCTTCCCCAGGTTCCGTCCTATAGGCAGTTTCCCTCGATCATCGCCATCAGGCAATCGCCAGATTGTGTGCCGCTGATGCCCAGATCACGCACGCTGTTCATGTGGTTTCGGTCATTCAGGCGGAGGTCGCAGACAAGGTGCCCCTGCGCGCGCAAGCGCTTTCCGAAGTCGGCGGCCTGCTGGTGAAAAGGTGACGTTTCCTGATCTCCGACGAGAATGGTCGCTGCCGTCTCCGGGTCATGCCACCGCGTCATTGGGGTGAAGGCAGCTGCCTCCTCATCGGTGATTCCGATTAGCGGCTGGAGGAAGGACGTCTGAAGGGGCTTGAGGTCGTAAAGGCCGCCTAGCAGCAGCGCCGCACGTATGCGCGATGGCATTGGCGTCTTTTCGAACAGGAATGTGGCCAGGTGTGCGCCCGCCGAATGACCACTTACGCTTAGCCGGGCAGGGTCACCGCCATGAGCGGCTATATTGTCCAGCACCCATTGTTTGGCGCGCCGGACCTGGGCGACGATTGCCGCCATCCTGAATTCGGGCATCAGCGCATAGTCGACGATGACCGCGATCGCCCCAGCTTTGGTGACTGTGTTCGCTACATAAGAATAGTCGCTCCTGGAGAACATGCGCCAGTAGCCGCCATGGATGAAGATGTGCACGGGAAGATCCCTGCGCGCGCCGGGCGGAAAGAAGAGGTCCAACCTTTCGGCCTTGCCCTCGCCATAGGCGATATCAGCCGACATCGGCAGGGTCGCCCGGGTTTCGGCGCTGCGGCTTACTATGTCGGCCACGATATCGTCAAAGTCGGCCACATGGTCGCGGGTGCGGAAAGGGTCCTTTGACATGACTGCCGGTTCAGAAGGTGACGGCAATATATTTAGCCTCCATGAACTCGGCGATGCCGTGGTGCTGGCCGCCTTCGCGGCCAAGG
This sequence comes from Mesorhizobium sp. WSM4808, assembly GCF_055811675.1. Taxonomy (NCBI): domain Bacteria; kingdom Pseudomonadati; phylum Pseudomonadota; class Alphaproteobacteria; order Hyphomicrobiales; family Phyllobacteriaceae; genus Mesorhizobium; species Mesorhizobium sp. WSM4808. The sequence continues at coordinate 143,820 of NZ_JBVVQX010000011.1, read as the reverse complement.
CCACTCTGCTTGACGCCTCCGAATGGTGCGGCCGGATCCGACATCAGTCCTCGGTTGAGACCGATCATGCCGGCCTCGATCCCCGACGCCACCCGCATGCCGCGTCCAATATCGCGTGTGTATATATAAGCGGCCAGGCCATACTCCGTGTTGTTAGCATGTGCGATCGCCTCGGCCTCGGTGTCGAAGCGTGTGATGGGTGCCACCGGGCCGAAAATCTCCTCGTGCGCCATCTCCGCATCGGGCGGCACATCGGACAGCACTGTGGGCGGATAGAAGAATCCTTCTTCCTCCGAAATTGACCCGCCGCAAAGCACCTTGGCCCCCCGGCCCACGGCGTCCTTGACCAGGCGGTCGATCTTGTCGACAGCCTTTCTGGTGATCATCGGCCCGCATTCTGTATCTGCATTCGGTCCCGCTCCCACCTTAAGTGCCGCCATGCGCTTGCGGAGCCCGTCGGCAAAAGCATCACAAATTCCCGATTGTACATAAAGGCGATTGGCGGCGGTGCAGGCTTCGCCGGCGTTGCGCATCTTGGCGATCATTGCGCCGTCGAGGGCGGCGTCGAGATCGGCATCGTCGAAGACGACAAACGGGGCATTGCCGCCGAGTTCCATCGAACAGGAAATGACATGCTTTGAGGCCTCGCCGAGCAAGGTTCTGCCGACACCCGTCGACCCCGTGAAGGACAGCTTCCTGACGCGCGGATCGGCGAGCATGGCCGAAGTCAGCGGCCCGGGACTGGTCGTGGTCAGCACGTTGACGACACCGGCAGGCACGCCGGCTTCGCTGTAGAGTGCCGCCAGCGCATAGGCCGTCAGCGGTGTTTCACTTGCCGGCTTCAAGACGACAGTGCAGCCCGCCGCCAGCGCCGGCGCGATCTTGCGGGTCGCCATAGCGGCCGGAAAATTCCACGGTGTGATCAGCACGCAAATTCCGATCGGCTCATAATCGACCACGATGCGATTGCTGCCGGAGGGCGCGGTGCCGAACTCACCGGTGATGCGGACCGCTTCCTCAGCATTCCAACGGAAGAACTCGGCGGCGTACGCCACTTCGCCGCGCGCGTCGCGCAGCGCCTTGCCATTCTCCAGGGAGATCAGCATGGCAAGCGTTTCGGAGCGTTCGACCATGAGCTCAAAACAGCGCCGAAGGATTTCCGAGCGTTTGCGCGGCGCAGTTTCCCGCCATCCCTTAGCTGCTTTGGCCGCGGCCGCGACGGCGGCGGTGGCGTCCTCGACCGTCGCATCGGGAACTGCCGCGATCACCGCCCCGGAGGAGGGATCGACGACATCGATGAGCCGACCGTCGAAGGACGGCCGCCAAGTGCCGTCGATGTAAAGTCCGTGCGAAAAACCGCGCACGTCATAGCCATCCTGGTCGAGTTGCTGAGCCTTCAAATTCATCGCTTTGTTCCGTTTTTCACATAACGCAGGCGGCGAGGTCGCCGTCATGGGCAGCCTGGACGAGGCGTCGCATCGTGCCGAGATCGAAGGCACGCGGATTGTTCTTGATCAGGCGGTCGATGCCGAGCGCTTGCTCGGCGGTCCAGTCAAGCTTATCGGCGGGGAGGCCTAAATCCGCCAGTGTCGGCGTAATGCCGATCGCCGCGAACAATCGCCTGATCTCCTCGATTGTGGCGGCTGCCATCTCGGCGGCGGTTCTGGCCTTGGTCTCCAAGCCAAGTGCCGCGCCGATCTCTGCCATCTCGTGAGCGGCGACGCGGCTGTTATAGGTCATCACGTAAGGCATCATTGTCGCTACGCCCAAACCATGGGCGGTGTGGGTGAGGGCGCCTGCCGGATATTGCACGGCATGTGCCGCCGCCGTGCCGGCGGTGCCGAACGCGCAGCCCGCCGCCAGAGCGCCCATCATGACATCGGCGCGCGCGTCGGCATCGGTGCCGTCGCTGCAGGCTTTCTCCAGGCTCCTGCCAAGCAGTTTTATCGCGAGCAACGCGAAATGGTCGGTCAGCGCAGTCTTGCCGATGAAGACATGCTGTTGCGGCAGATTGGGGTCTTCACCGCGCCGCATGGCGGTGAAGGCCTCGATCGCATGGGTCAGCGCGTCAGCGCCGGCGATCGCGGTCAGGCCAGGGGGGCAGGTCATAGTCAGTTCGGGATCGCACAGAGCGACTGCGGCGATAAGGTGAGGGCTCGATATGCCGACCTTGAGCGTCCGGTCCGGGTCGGAAATCACCGCGACCGGCGTCACCTCGGAGCCGGTGCCGGCCGTGGTAGGCACGGCGATCAGCGGCAGTGTCGGACCCGGCACCTTGAACTCCCCGTAATAGTCCTGGAGCTTGCCGCCATGGCTGAGAAGCAGCGTGGTGCATTTGGCGAAATCGAGACAGCTGCCGCCGCCGACTCCGATCACCATGTCCGGCCTGAACCCCTTCGCTTCCTCGACACAGATGCCGACCGTGTCGCGTGGCACGTCGGGCAGAACGCGGTCATGCACGAGGACTTCGATCGAGGCTGACTGAAGGGACTTGATGATGTCGGCGAATACCGCTGTGCCCGCGAAACGCTCATCGGTGCAGACCAGCGCGCGTCGGCCGAACCGGGCGGCGACCGTCGGCAACACATGGCGCTGCCCCTTCCCGAACAGGATTTCACGCGGCAACCGCAGGGCGGCGAAGAGGGTCATGATCGGTCCTTTGACGGCGGCTGACTGGAAACGGAGGCATTGAACTGGGCTTGGATCGGACGGTCTAAGAGTGTGTCTCTCGCCCTAAAACATATCCGCTTTAAAATCGTATAGGATATAGGATTGCATCGACGGAACCATCGTGTTAGCAGTCCTCACTGTCAAGAGGCAAAATATGCAGACCGCAAACTTACCCGACCCAAGCGACGCCACCATTGGAGCTGGTCGCATCCAGCGCGCCAACAGTCTCGTCGAAGATGTCTATGAAGCCATCTTCGCGCAGTTGATGGCGCTGAAGATCACGCCGGGCTCACGTATTACAGTCGATAGCCTGGTCAAGGAATTCAACGTCTCGCACACGCCGATCCGCGAAGCCCTTGGCCGGCTCGAAGGCGAAGGCCTCGTGCTCAAGACGCATTTGATCGGTTATCGTGCCGCACCCCAGATCACCCGGCGCCGTTTCGACGAATTGTACGAGATGCGTCTGCTGCTCGAACCGCATGGCGCCGCGAAGGCCGCCGCAATGATGGACGAGGCCAAGTTCAATGTGTTGCTCGAAGCCGCCGGCGTGATGTCACGCCGCGAAGGCAAGGATGATCGCGTACGCTATTCGAACTTCGCCAGGCAGGATGCGATCTTCCACGACAAGATCTTGGAGTTTTCTCAAAACGAACTCATCCGCGAGACGTTGAGCCACCAGCACACGCACTTCCACATCTTCCGCCTGATGTTTCATGCACGTGTGACCGAAGAGGCACTTGACGAACACGAGGCGATCCTTGCCGCGTTCGGCTCTGCCGATCCCGATGCCGCCGCAAAGGCGATGCGCATCCATATAGAGCACTCGCGCGATCGCCTGCTCCCGGCATTCGATTGAGGTCGAAACGGATGTCCATTGCCGCGAATATCGCCGGGGAGGGCGGGAGCACGTTGTCCAGCAATGCGCATGGTTCGCTCGAACCGGTGCTGCGCGCCCAGCAATTGTCCAAGCAATACGGCCCGGTGACGGTGTTGTCGGACGTCACCCTAGACGTCCTGCCCGGTGAGATCCACGCCATCATTGGCGAGAACGGTGCCGGCAAGTCGACGTTGATGCGACTGCTGTCCGGCTATGTCGAGCCAAGCCACGGCACATTGTCGATGAGCGGACATGCGGTGAAATTTGCCAAGCCCAGCCAGGCACAGGATGCCGGTATTGCCTTGGTTCATCAGGAGATCCTGCTCGCAGAGGGGCTCACGGTCACCGACAATCTGTTTCTCGGGCGAGAGCTTTCGCGTGGCCTGGTCGTGGATGACCGCACCATGCGCCGGCTGGCGGCCGAGAAACTGGCGCAGATCGGTTGCGTGGTCTCGCCGAGGGCACTGGTGCGCGACGTCTCGCTGGCAGACCGGCAGATGGTGCAGATCGCTCGTGCTCTGCTTGACGACTATAAATTGGTTATCTTCGACGAGCCGACCGCCGTTCTGACCGGTGGCGAGGTCGAGCGCCTGCTGGAGATCGTCCTGCGACTGAAGGCTCACGGCACCGCCGTGCTGTATATCAGCCACCGGTTGGACGAGGTGCAACGGGTGGCCGACAAGGTGACCGTTCTGCGCGACGGCAAGATGGTCGGCACCTATCCCGGCAAGACGCTGAGCCAGATGGATATGGCGCGGCTGATGGTCGGTCGCGAACTGGCCGCACTCTATCCTGAAAGGACCGCAGCGCCTTCGGATGTACCGATGCTGAGCGTGAGGAACGCCTCCGTTCCCGGCTATGCGGAGGACGTGTCGTTCACGGTCCACAAAGGCGAGATCCTCGGGTTCGCCGGCATGGTCGGCGCTGGCCGAACCGAACTCTTCGAGGGCATTATCGGCCTGCGCCCGGCGGCCGCCAAGGTCGAACTTGAGGGCAAGTCGATCCATTTCCAATCGCCGCGCGCGGCGATCGACGCCGGCGTCGGTTACCTGACCGAGGATCGCAAGGGCAAGGGACTGCTGCTGCAGGAGCGCCTGGCGCCTAACCTGACGCTGTCGGCGCTCGGTGTGTTCCATCCCGGCCTCTCGATGGGTCGGCGCAGTGAAGCGAAGGCCCTGGAACAGGCCGTGGAGGCATATGACATCAGGCTGAAGAGCCTCGGCGCCAAAGCGGGCCAGCTTTCCGGGGGCAATCAGCAGAAGCTGCTGCTGGCGAAGGTGCTGCTGACCGATCCTTCGGTGGTCATTATCGACGAGCCCACGCGTGGCATCGACATCGCCAACAAGGCGCAGATCTATGCCTTCATCCAGGAGCTTGTGGCGAAGGGCAAGGCCTGCATCGTCATCTCTTCGGAGATGCAGGAATTGATCGGCATCTGCGACCGCATCCTGGTGATGCGCGAAGGCCGCATCACCGGCGAGGTCAGCGGCGCCGAAATGACCGAAAGCAACGTGGCGGTACTGGCGACCAGTGGCCCCAAGCCAGGGCCAAAAGCCAAGGGAGGCACAGAATGGCTGTCATGACCGAATCCGCACCCAGGCGTCGCGCCCTGGATCTCAATGTCAGTTGGACCGACATCGGACCCTTCCTTGCGCTGGCGGCCCTCCTGGTCGTGGGTTACCTCATCAACCACGATTTCCTGTCCGCCACCAACCTCGCCAACGTCATCACTCGCAGCGCCTTCATCGCCATTATCGCGGTCGGCGCGACATTTGTGATCTCGTCCGGCGGGCTCGATCTTTCCGTCGGCTCGATGGCCGCCTTCATCACCGGCATCACCATCATGTTCATGAACACGGTGGCGCCGCATGCCGGTATCTGGGCTATTCCCGCCGGCATGGCGGTGGCGATCCTGGTCGGCCTGCTGTGCGGGCTTGCCAACGGCCTCATCGTCACGGTCGGCAGGATCGAACCGTTTATCGCCACGCTGGGCACGATGGGGATTTTCCGGGCGCTGATAACCTATCTGACCGACGGCGGCACGATACCGATCGACCGATCGCTGCGCGAGGCCTACCGGCCTGTCTATTTCGGCACGGTTGCCGGCATCCCGGTTCCAATCCTCATATCCATCGCCGTCGCCGCGGTCGCATCCTTCATCCTGTACAAGATGAAATACGGCCGCAAATGCGCGGCGGTCGGCGCCAATGAGGATGTCGCCCGTTATTCCGGCATCTCGGTGATCAGGACACGGACCGTCGCCTATATCGTCCAGGGTGTCTGCGTGGCCATTGCCGCGATCTGCTACGTGCCGCGCCTGGGCGCCGCAACGCCGACGACCGGACAGCTTTGGGAACTGCAGGTCATCACCGCAGTGGTGATTGGCGGCACCGCGCTGCGCGGCGGCAAGGGCCATGTGTGGGGAACAGTCGCCGGCGCCGTCATCCTGGAGCTCATCGCCAACCTCATGGTGCTGTCGGACTTCGTCTCCGAATACCTCGTCGCCGCTGTTCAGGGCGTCATCATCATCATCGCCATGCTCATCCAGCGGTTTTCGAATTCGAAATAGCGCCGCGTCCGGACCACGCGGATCAACGTTCTTGTAGGTCCAAGGGAGAAGACAATGTTCAGTAGAAAATGGATTGCGGCGGCGACACTTGGCGCGCTGCTGCTGGCCGGCCAGGCCATGGCGCAAGACAAGAAGGTCATCGCGGTGTCGATACCGGCAGCCGACCACGGTTGGACGGCGGGCATCGTCTATCACGCACAAGCGGCGGCCAAGGAAATCAATGCTGCGTTCCCGAACGTCGAGGTGGTCGTGAAGACGTCGCCGTCCGCGGCGGAGCAGGTCAGCGCGCTTGAGGACCTGTCGGCCAGCCGCAAGCTGGACGCTTTGGTGATCCTGCCTTACAGCTCGGAAGAACTGACTCAGCCGGTCAAGGCTATCAAGGACATGGGCACGTTCATCACCGTCGTCGATCGCGGTCTGACTGACGCCTCCGTCCAGGATCTTTACCTCGCCGGCGACAATATCGCGGTTGGCACCAACACAGCCAAGTTCATGATCGACAAGCTCGGCGGCAAGGGCGACGTCGTTGTGCTGCGCGGCATTCCGACCGTCATCGACGACGAGCGCATCAAGGGCTTCCAGGACACGATCAAGGGTACGAACCTGAAAGTCCTCGACATCCAATACGCGCATTGGAACAGCGACGAGGCCTTCAAGCTGATGCAGGACTATTTGGCCAAGTACCCGCATATCGATGCGGTCTGGGCCAATGACGACGACATGCTGCTTGGCGTGCTCGAAGCGGTCAAGCAATCGGGCCGGACCGATATCAAGCTGGCGCTCGGTGGCAACGGCATGAAGGACATCGTCAAGAAGGTGATCGACGGCGACGCCATGACGCCGGTCGAGACGCCATATCCGCCGTCGATGATCAAGACCGCGATCTACATGACCGTCGCCAACCTGATCGGCCAGGCACCCGTCCGTGGCACCGTCAAGCTCGACGCGCCGTTGATCACCCAAGCCAACGCCAAGGAATACTATTTCCCTGACTCGCCATTCTAACCCTATCCGATTTCACCGAAAGGCAGGGCGCGGTCTGCGCCTCGCCTAGCTCAAACACTGAGAGGAAGAGCCATGCCAGGCAAAAAGATACTGATGCTGACCGGTGAGTTCACCGAAGAATACGAAATCTTTGTCTATCAGCAAGCCATGGAAGCCGTCGGCCACACCATCCACGTGGTATGCCCGGACAAGAACGCCGGAGATCTGATCAAGACCTCGCTGCACGACTTCGAGGGCGACCAGACCTACACCGAAAAGCTCGGCCACTATGCGCTGATCAACAAGACTTTCTCGGAAGCTGAGAGGCAGCTCGATCAATATCATGCCGTCTACTGCGCGGGCGGCCGCGGCCCGGAATACATCCGCACCGACAAGCGCGTGCAGGCGATCGTGCGCCATTTCCACGAGGCCAAGAAGCCGATCTTCACCATCTGCCACGGTGTGCAGATCCTGATCGCTGTCGACGGCGTGGTGCGTGGCAAGAAGGTCGCAGCACTCGGCGCCTGCGAGCCTGAAGTGACACTGGCGGGTGGCACCTATATCGACCTGTCGCCGACCGAGGCCTATGTGGACGGGACAATGGTTTCTGCCAAAGGCTGGACGGCGCTTGCTGCGTTCATCCGCGAATGTTTGAAGGTGCTGGGAACGGAAATCCGCCACGCGTAAGCTTCTGGAACCGACGCATTCCCCAAGGGATGCGTCGGTTCTCTTCAATAGCGCCTCCATATCCATATCAATTCGGTCGGGATCGCGGCTGTCGAGCGCACCGGTATAGGCGAGATGCTCAAGGAGTGCCGCCTGGTTGCGCTGCTTTCGTCCTTCTTGTGCTGGCGCGCGGCGCTGTTTCGGCGTCCGGATTAGAGGTCGTGTCGTCGACCGTGCGGCCCGTCGTCGCCCCAAGCGATCACGCTCGGTGCCGAGGTCCGGTGAACAAGTTCCCACAAAACCTTCTGACAACCGTTCGATCGGCGCTCAGGCGCGACGTCACCATGAAAGCGGGATGCGCCTGAGTTCAGGCCTGCGTCAGTCAAGCTGGCATCGCGGGCAAATGGTCTCCCGGCGTCCGGGTTGGTCATCGGCCTGACGAAAAGAACGGCGTCTAGGAACGATTCCGGCCGGCTGCCGTTGCCTAACATTAGATATCTCTTATGGAAGTTGCGAAATGCCGCTGTGTCAGAATCTATGCCCTCTTGAAATGACGTTCAAATGCCCGCGTTGCGGATTGGCTTTGCTGAAACCCGGGCGCTGGTTTCAGGTTGCATCCAAATATCGCTGCGAGGGGTGTCACAGCGAAATCCGGATTACTTATCCCGACAAGATTGCACTGTTCCAGAAGCATGCGGCGCAGCGCGAGGCTCCACCTTCGCCAAAGCATAGCTCAGTCCTGACCAAGTCATTCAGCGGCTAGGCCATGGTCCTGCCCGGGGGCGGCGGGGCGACTGAACGCTGACTGCCGGCGGCAGGGTTGCCTGTTGCATGGAACGAAATCCGTTCCCTGCGGTTGGAAGGTCATGCCTCCAGCTACACGCAATTGAACCGGCCATGCCCTGCAGTCAGGAGCAGTGATGCAAACATACCTGGTAGAGCAAATGGAAGGGGACGACGTGGTTGCGGCGAGTAATGTCAATGCGTCCAGCCCGTTCACGGCGGCGACTATATCAACAGGACGCCAGGTTACCCTGAGGACATGGGAAAACAACTGGGTTCGTGTCACGGATGAGCTTGGAGGGGAAGTATTCGCATACTGCTTCGTTTCAGGCACTGGCGAAGCGGACCGCAGCGCACAGCCCGACACTTCGGTAAGGTAGCACAGCCGAGCGAGCGCAGGCTGGCATGCTCAACTTCGAACGATTTAAGCGATCAAGACCGCCTCGCGCATCATCCGAATGATTGATGAAAAGATCATGCCGCGGGGCGATAAGCGGCAACAATCCTAGCGTGGGGCCCTTATGTCTCTGGCGCATTTAGAATCTTCGAGGGCGATTCAAACGGTGCAGGCTGACTACCAAGCGGTGGTCTCTTGTCGATGGTCAAAAGTTCGCGATCATGCTCTTGACGAGGGCGGGCCCGTTCTACGCCTGCATCAACGGATGGGAACTGGCTTCGTCGATATTCCGGTCTTTGATCACCTGAGGGAAATCGCCGGGCGTTATTCCGAGAAATTAGCCGCCAGCGACGGCACCAACCGACTGACCTATTCCGAGCTTTTTCGGGCGGTCGAGGCCTTGGCCAGCCGGATTGAAGCCGTCGTTCCCGACGGAAATGCGGTTGGAATACTTCAGGCCAACTCGGTCTGGTACACCGTTGCCATGCTGGCCAGCATGGCATCCGGTCGACCGTCGGTGCCGCTTAACGTGCGAGATCCGGACTCGCGCATCAACGAAATCGTCGCCGACGCGAGGCTCTCCGCCATAATTGGCGACAAAGGCCTCCACGGCCTTGATCTGCCCCAGCACGTTGCCCGGATCGAGATAGCGCAATCGTTGCAGGCAACGCTTCGTCCAGCTGGACACCGTACCGTTTCTGTCGATGCACCGGCAATCGTGCTTTATACCTCCGGCAGCACGGGCCGCCCCAAGGGAATTGTCAACAGCCAGCGGAACTTGCTGTGCCGGGTGCAGCAATATGTCGACGCGTGCCACATCAATGCGCAGGATGTTTTCCTGCCCCTGACCGGCCCGGCAACCATCGCCGGTTGTCGGGAAATCCTTGCCGCTCTTCTTACGGGTGCTACGTTGCAGCTTGTGGAGGTCGAAGCCGTGGGCCTGCGCGCGGTTCGCGGCCGCATGCAATCGGAAGGCGTGACGATCACCTATCTGGTGCCGGCATTGCTTCGCGCTCTCCTGGCGGATGAGCCCGCGGACGCCTTTGGTTCACTCAGGGTTGCCCGAATTGGAGGCGAGAAGGTGTCCTCGGCCGACATCCGCCTGGTGCGCAAGGCTGTCCCGCCAACTTGCCTGGTGCAGATCGGCTATTCATCGACGGAAACGACTGGATCGCAGTGGTTCTTGCCGCACGATTGGCCGGAATTCGATTCCTCAGCTCCCGTCGGTTGGCTGCTTCCGGGAATCGGCTTCGCGATTGTCGATGAAGAGGGTTACCCGGTTCAGCCCGGCAAGATCGGAGAACTGTTGATCAGAAGCCCGTATGTCGCACTCGGATATTGGGAAAATGGGGCAGTCGTTCCGTTTGAAATAGATCCCGACGACCAGACGCTTCGTATCTTTGCGACGGGCGATCTTGTGCAAATTGGGAGTGATGGCCTGTTGCGGATCATCGGTCGCAAAGGGCGCCAGATAAAGGTCAATGGGCGGCGCGTTGAGCCGGCCGAACTCGAACGGGTTCTGCGTGGCGCGCCGTCGGTGAAGGATGCCGTGGTTATCGTCACCCCGGCGAATGAACTGGTTGCGTTCGCCGTCCCGCACGGCGGGGCGGGAGCCAGTTTTTGCGACGAGCTGCGCCAACTTGCCAGGACAAAATTGCCGCCGGCGCTTTGCCCGCTGCGGCTCCATGCAAGCGCCGAGATACCGCGACTGGCCAGCGGAAAGATCGATATGGCAACGCTGGCTGCAATCGACCTTTCGGTTCGGGAAACAACGCCCCCACCGCAAATCGCCCATGCGGGAAATGAAGTTCCTGCTCATCAGATAGTACGGCGTGCCTGGACCAAGGTCCTTAAGACGCGGGTCGCCCTGGGGTGCTGGGATGAAGCGGGGGGAGATTCGCTTAAGCTGCTCCATTGCGTGATGGAAATCGAAAGCGCGATCGGGCAGGAGCTCGGATTGGAAGCCTTCACGGTTGGAATGAGCTTCGATGAGATGGTTGCAGCGGTCATTTCCGCTCAAGGAGGCGGAGAGCACGCGCCCGCCTGGAAACACGAGCCTCCGCTGCTTTTCCTTTTCCCCGGTTCGGTCGGCTATGGTCCGAGCCTTGCTTCGTTCGCATCGGCAATAAGCAAGGTCGCCAGGGTGTCTCCCATCAGATATCCGGCCCTGGGCATGATCCTGCAAGGTCAGAACACTGTCGCCGCAATGGTCGAAGCTGCAATCGATCATATCAACCGCGTGCAGCCTACCGGCTGTGTTCGCCTGCTTGGCCACTCGCTCGGAGGAGCGGTCGCTTTTGAGGTTGCCGCGCGTCTGCTTGATCAAGGGCGAGCGGTAGCGTTCACGGGCATTCTGGATACCAGTCTGGTCGGCGAGCGCAGCAAGCGTTGGGAGACCATTACCCGGACATTTCACCGGATCCGAACCAATCGTATATCGGCTAGTCGGGTGGCGTGCCGCGCGCTTGCCAAGGTCGCGGTCAAAATGCACTGCGAATCCCGGCTTGCCAGCTTCCTCGACCGCTATGCCGAGGGTCAGTTCAACCCGACGAGCTTCAGAACCAAACTGGAACTGCAGGAGGTTCTGCGGGCGCGCGCCTTCTTCCAATGGCTGGCAGAACCCAGGCCGATACTGCCGATCACCGGCACCTTGTTCCGTTGCGCGCGGCCCGGAATGCCGCTTGCACTCGGGTGGGACCGGGCATTCGTCCATCTGGACGTCATTCCGATCGCCGGCACTCACATCGACATGGTCGTGGAGCCCCATCTGACCATCAATCGCCCGCTCATCGAAAACGCTGTGACCGAGACCTACTCTTCAGTCGAGTCACGCCAACAGGAGGCAGTGTCATCGACCTGATCGGGGAATTCAGCAGCGATGTGCTGGCGCTCGATGCCCGGCTGGAGATCGATCGCATCGTCGAGACTTTGCGCGAACAGGTTCTCGGCACACAACGGCGTCGCGGAGTGGTCGTCGGGCTCTCCGGAGGCATCGACAGTTCGGTCGTCGCAACGCTGTGCGCACGGGCGTTCGGGAAGGACAAGGTGCTCGGCCTGTTCATGCCGGAGCGCCATTCGTCAGGCGACTCGTTGAGGCTTGGCCGCAGCGTCGCCGGGCAGCTTGGCATCGACACAATCCTTGAAGATATCGAGCCGGCGCTTGAAGGCATCGGCGCCTACGCCCGACAGATCGAGGCCATCCGAACTGCCGTCCCTGGATATGGCGAAGGCTGGAAATGCAAGCTGGTCATGGCATCGGTGCTGGAGAGCAGCGGCCTCAATATCACGCGCCTTACGGTCGAGGATCCGCACGGAAAGATCGACACCGTGCGTCTGTCGCCGGCGGCTTACCTGCAGATCGTCGCTGCCACCAACTACAAGCAGCGGGTTCGCAAGATGACTGAATATTATCACGCGGACCGCCTCAACTATGCAGTGGCAGGCACGCCGAACCGGCTCGAATACGACCAAGGCTTCTTCGTCAAGCAGGGCGACGGCGTCGCCGACGTGATGCCTATCGTCCATCTCTACAAGACCCAGGTTTACCATCTGGCGGAATATCTTGGTATTGACCAGGAGGTGCGAACAAGGCCGCCGACCACGGACACGTTTTCCATGGCGCAAACCCAGGAGGAGTTCTACTTCGCCTTGCCCTATCAGCTGATGGATTTGTGCCTCTACGGCATGAATCACGGAATTTCGGCCGGCGTGGTTGCCGCTGCCGCCGGCCTCACTGCCGCGCAAGTCGAGAAGGTCTATAAGGATATCGTCAGCAAACGCCGCGCTGCACGCTATCTTCACGCACGGCCACAGCTGCCCGCTGCGATGGACAGGGACTGACCCATGTGCGGCATCGCCGGAATTGTGGCGCTGAACGCGGCTGCGGAGCCTCCTTCACGAGCCGCGCTTCTACGAATGGCAGCCGCGCTCTCCCATCGAGGCCCGGACGAGAGCGGCCTTTACCGCGACAGGCGAGCGGGGCTGGCGCATACCCGCCTGTCGGTCATCGATCTCTCGACCGGACAGCAGCCTCTTGCCGACACAGGCAATACCACCTGGATCGTCTTCAACGGCGAGATCTTCAATTACGTCGAGCTGCGTGACCAGCTCATAGCCCTGGGACATCGTTTCCGCACCCGCAGCGATACGGAGGTCGTCGTGCATGCCTACCGCGCCTGGGGTGTGGGCGCGTTCGAGCGGCTGAACGGGCAATGGGCACTCGCCATCTGGGACTCGCTGACAGGCCGCCTCGTCCTGTCGCGCGATCGGTTCGGCATCTGCCCGCTGCATTTGTGCGAACACGCTGGCCGCCTGCATTTCGCCAGCGAAGTTAAGGCCATCTTCGCAGCCGACCCGGCGATACCGCGGGCCTTCGATCCGGCGGGGGTCGACCAGACTTTCACGCTGTGGACGGTCGTACCGCCGCAAGGCGTATTTCAGGGGATACAGGAACTTACCCCCGGCCACGTCCGCATCTACGACAATGGCAGCGTTCGTGAGCACGCTTTCTGGAAACCTTGCTATCCCGAGAGCGAGGACCTGGCCCATGGCACCTTCAGGGGCTCGCTGGAGGATGCGGTGGACGAAGTGCGCGGCGCCTTGCAGGCCGCGACGGCGCTTAGAATGGTCAAGGCGGATGTGCCGGTCGGCTGCTACCTTTCCGGCGGGCTCGACAGCTCACTTGTCGCCATGCTCGGGAGGCGCTTCGCCGGCGCGCCGCTCCAGACTTTCTCGTTGCGTTTTGCTGACGCCGAGTATGATGAAACCCGTTACCAGCGGCTGGTTGCCGGTGCGAGCGGCGGCGAGCACCACGAGGTGGTGGTTTCGCGCGGTGACATCGCCGACATCTTCCCGGATGTGATCCGTCACGCCGAGCGTCCGATTCTCAGGACGGCGCCGGCGCCGTTGTTCCTTCTCTCTAGGCTGGTGCGCGAACATGGTATCAAGGTCGTGCTGACCGGCGAGGGGGCCGACGAGATGTTCGCCGGCTACGACCTGTTCCGGGAAGGCAAGGTCCGCCGCTTCTGGGGGCGGCAGCCCGCATCCGCCCGCCGCGCGCGACTGCTGGAACGCCTCTACCCCTATCTGAGCCGCTCGCCGGTCAAGCAGCAGGCGATGGCGCGCCAGTTCTTCGGACACGGTCTTCATGCATTTGGCGCGCCCGGCTTCGCGCATGACACCCGCTGGCGCACCACCAGCGCCATCAAACGGCTGTTCTCGGCCGACATGCATGCCGAAGCGGCGCGCCACGACGCAGTGGCGGACCTGCTCTGCCGTCTGCCCGAAGAGTTTCTACGATGGGGTCCTCTCGCGCAGGACCAGTATCTTGAGATCAGGACGCTGATGTCGGGCTACCTGCTCTCCTCTCAGGGTGACAGGATGCTGATGGCCCACTCCGTCGAGGGGCGCTTCCCGTTCCTGGACGACAGGCTCGTGGCCTTGGCGAATTCGCTACCGGCCGACTACAAGCTGCGCATTCTGGATGAGAAACACGTGCTGAAGCGTGTGGCGAAATCGATCGTCCCCGCGGAAGTCGTGGCCCGCAAGAAGCAGCCCTACCGGGCGCCCAACGCACTTTGCTTCATGGGCGATAGCGCACCCGCCTATGTCCGCGAAGCACTCTCGGAGACTGCCCTGCGCGCGGCGAATGTCTTTGATCCGAACTCGGTCGCGCGCCTGCTGGACAAATGCGCTGCCAAGACCGGCGATGGCGATCTGTCCAACTCGGACAACATGGCGCTGGTCGGCGTGCTGTCGACGCAGCTCCTCCATCAGCAGTTTGTCGCAAGCCGTCCATCAAGCGGGCGTGCGGTCGACCTCAGGATAGATGTCGATCGCCTGCACAGGGAAGAGGTGCTGGTATGATGCATGGCGCCGTCCCTCTGCTGCACGACTACCTCAGCCATTCGGCCGGCCGGCTCGGCGACAAGGTGGCGCTGGTGTGCGGCGGGCACCGGCTCGCCTATGATGAGCTTGAGACACGTTCCAACGCGGTCGCCCATCATCTCGTCACGTCCGGGGTCGCCCCCGGTGACCGCGTCATGATCTTCGCCGACAACACCGTCGAGACCGTGGTCAGCTTCTGGGCGGTTCTCAAGGCGAGCGCCGTTGTGTGCATCGTCAATCCGCTCACCAAGAGCGACAAGCTGGGGTATTTGCTCAACGATTGCCTGCCGGCAGCATTGATCACCGACAAACATTTGCAGGCAATCTTTACTGAACCGGCGCGTAACTGTCCGTCGCTGCGGCGGCTCATCGTCTCCGGTCCGGTGGACGTCGCCGAGCTCCGGGGATTGCCGCATGCCGTGCGCTGGGATGAGGCGGCTGCCGGCCACGGCAAAGCGCCGGCCCGCCGCCGCATCGATATCGATCTCGCAGCCATCATCTACACGTCGGGCTCGACCGGCGAACCCAAAGGCGTGATGCTGACGCACAGGAACATGATGGCAGCCTGCACGTCGATTGCCTCGTACCTCGAACTTGGCGAAGACGATGTGATCCTCAATGTCTTGCCCCTGGCCTTCGACTACGGCCTCTATCAGATGATAATGGCATTCCGTACCGGGGCGCGCTTGGTCCTCGAGCGCTCGTTTGCCTTCCCCGCACAGATACTTGCGATCATCGAAAGGGAGAGAGTTACAGGCTTTCCCGGCGTGCCAACCATCTTTGCCGCGCTGTCGGATCTCAAGACGCTGAAGGCAGATGATTTTGCAAGCATAAGGTATGTCACGAACACTGCCGCGGCACTGCCGCTCAAGCACATTCGCCTGCTCCAGGAACTGTTTGCCGATGCTCGCATCTATTCGATGTACGGCCTGACCGAATGCAAACGCTGCACCTATCTTCCGCCGGAAGATCTTGCTCGAAAACCGTTGAGCGTGGGGATCGCCATCCCGAACACCGAAATGTGGATTGTCGATGAGGATGACCGAAGGGTCGGTCCCAATGTCGTCGGCCAGCTGGTCATTCGCGGGGCAACGGTCATGAAGGGCTACTGGGGTAAGCCGGAGGCTACCGCGAGGAAGCTCAAGCCTGGCCCTTCGCCCGGCGAGCAGGTTCTGTACACCGGCGACTACTGCCGAATGGACGAGGAAGGCTACCTCTATTTTGTCGGCCGCAGCGATGAGATCATAAAATCGCGGGGAGAAAAGGTGGCGCCCAGGGAAGTCGAAAACGTGCTGATGGAAATCCCGGGAGTACGGGAAGCCGCGGTCGTTGGAGTTCCCGACGACCTGCTAGGGCAAGCAGTGAAAGCGTTTGTCGTCATGGAGCAAGGAACGATCATGGGCGAAAAGCAGCTGCGGATGGAATGTCAGAAGCGGCTGGAAAACTTCATGATTCCGAAGTCCATCCAGATTGTGTCCAGTCTACCGATGACGGACACGGGCAAGCTCAAGAAAATAGCGCTTTCATAAAGCGAACACCTGGAAATCATTTGGATCGGAGGCCAATTCAATGCTGAGCACGAACAACAGAATTGACACCTACAGCGATCAGATACGCGCCTTTCTGGCGTCAAACTTCTACGTGGCCGACCCGCGTGCGCTGGAGGTTGAAACGTCGTTGCTCGACCAGGGCATCATAGACTCGACTGGAGTGCTTGAAGTTATCGGCTTCGTCGAGGAGACATTCGGCATCACTGTCGAGGACAATGAACTTCTGCCTGAGAATTTCGATTCCATCCAGGGAATTGCACGTTACGTCCTCAGCAAGGAAAACTGATCGCCGGGCTACGGTTTAAGGGCGTCTTCCCAACCGAGCGCGCAACCCATGGCGCGGCTCATACTGGCGCTTTGGCCCGTGCACAAACCACCCTGGCTTCACCAGCTTTGTTCGCAACCGTGCGAATGCTCTCGTAGGCTTTGGAACGCTCAACCAAATTCATGACTTGCCGGTCCTGGCCAAGCCCAACCTCGAAAAGCAGCATACCACCTTGCCGCAGATAGCGCCGCGCCTCCTTGATCACCCGCATATGAATGCTCAGGCCGTAAGGCCCAGCAGCGAACGCCTCACGTGGTTCAAGTTCCATCAGATGCGCGCGGTCGTTTTCGAGCCGCTTCTCGGAGATGTAAGGCGGGTTGCAAACGACCAGATCGATCGTGCCTTCGAGCTCTAGACCCGAGAAGGAATTGAACAGGTCGCCCTGCAGCACCGAAATGCGTCCGGCCAGGCCAAGATGGGCGACATTCCGGCAGGTGGTTTCGACACAGCTGTCAGTGAGATCGCTCGCCCAGACGCGCGCGGTGGGGACCTTGTATCCAATGGCGCAGGCGAGATTGCCCGCTCCGCAGCACATGTCCACGACACGCGGGACCGGCCGATTAAGTTCACGAAGCACATTGAGGGCGGTGCTGCCGAGCAATTCCGTCTCCGGGCGAGGGACGAGCACGCCGGGCGCGACAACCAACTTCAGCCCCATGAAGCCGATGCGGCCGGTGATGTAGGCGCTGGCGACATCTATTTCACCAATCACGACAACCCCGCTTTCTTGATTTGCCCATGCCCGATTTCTCAGGTCGCCCGGGTCTTCATGCCGTGAGGCGAGGCATCAGCCACCGTCGTTCCCGGGTCGGTTCACGTCGCGTAACTACTGGATCGCCGCGCTCTGCAGGTCGCTGCTGAACCTCACCTCGATGGTGTCTCCAGGCGCGACCTCAGTGTCCTGGTCGACCGGTCGACTTCTCGACGCGTCGCCGGCTCCACCGGTTATTGTGATCCGCGCCTGGAAGGTTTCGCCGGCGACCGGCAGTGGAAGAGCGGACGCCCCTGATGGCTGAAGCTTCTGGCTGGCTGCGTGGAGCCTTGCAGTGGTCTCGGCGAGGCGAAGGTCGGTGTCCCTCAACTCGTTCAGAAGGCCGATCCTTCGTTGATTTTCATTGCGTTCCTGCTGCCTGACGAAGTCTTCCTGCTGGCGCCGCGTTCTCATGAGTTCGACCGAGGTCTCGAGCGCCCGGCTCGACGACATCAGCACCGCACGTCTGACATCGGCGAGCCTGCTGTTGGTCAGGTTGCCCGATTCGAACGATTTGGTGACCCGCGCCAGATCGTCCTCATCCTGTTTCACCGCTGCCGCTTCCGTCTGCTCGCGCTTGAGCAGAACCTCGACCTCAGCCTCGGCATCCTTGGCGGTCTTGTCGAGATAGCTTTGCTCCTGTTGAAAATTGTTCAGCGAAATTCTGAGACCCTCCGCTTCCGCCTGCGCGACCGCCGATATCAATACATTCGACAGGGGCGAGCCCTGCGGCGGCTGCATGTCAAATTCTGCCTGGTTCTGAAGTTCGGCGCGGATGCGGGCGCCATGAAAGTAGTCCCTGATGTAATCCCCCCAGATCGACTCGTAGTCGCGTCGCAGATCAACGGGATCAGGTCCGCTTTGGCTTGCCCGCGACCGCAGAAGGCTGAAACCGCCGGCGACCGCAATCGCCTGCCGGACTGTCATGAGTGGCCGGTAAGCCTGCTGCCCTGGCGTCAGCACATCGCCAGTCACGTAGATCGGCCGGTACTCCGCGATCACGGCCGTGACGTCGCTCGGCTTGATGACGATCATTTGCTCCCGTCCATCAGGCAGACGCTGGTGGACGATCTTGGTTGGCAGCACCGCTTCCATGCGCGTCTGCAATTCGGCCGGCGTCAACCCGCCAACCGGGACCATCCCGAACTCGGGCAGCGCGATCGAGCCATCCATCTGGACAACCGCGCGTTGCGTTCGTTCCGCTATGGAGGCAATTCCTATCTCCACCGTGTCGCCGGGGGAGAGCTTGTAGGCGGCCGGCGCTTCGGCCGCGGTTGCGCTGCTCAAGGCCAGGCATCCGACAAGTGCTGCAAAGGAAATTCGGCTAACGAAGGCCATTGGTGGCAATCTCCTTTTGATTCAGAACCGGCTGCGGCGGCCAATCGAGATGGGCGACGAATTCGTAGACCGGTCCGCCCGGTACCCCCCAATTGCTAGACCAGATCACTTGCGACCCATCAGGGGACGGGGAGGCGTGTGTCTCGCTCCAATAATCGAACGGAGCGTTCCGCGTCTGCACGATCCGTCGGACCTCTCGACTGCCGTCGACACGCAGCGCGATCACCTCGCGCGAGTATGGAGCCCAGTCCGGCTGGCTTCGAACCTCCTCGGGATTGCCCCCGTAACTCATGAATGCCCATTCGGGCCGGTCCAAAGCGCGCAGCGACGCATGCTCGGCCTCGCCGAACTTCATGAGCGACGTGACCTTTCCATCGGACAGCCGACGTTTGATCACCTGATATTTGTCCGGGCTGGATTTGCTGATTCCGACGTAAATTTCGCTGCCGTCCGCGTCGAGAGTCATATCGCCATGGCCGGGCCGATGATGGTCCTTCCACGTCTGGCGCAAGGTGCCGTCGATTGCGAAAATGGCTCGCTGCTCGGTGCCGTCGGCCAGGTTTTGGAAACACAGGATGTTTTCTCCAAGCGGAGAAATGGTGCAGGAACTGGTCGTTCCGGCAACCTGGGCGAGATTGATGTCCGGGTATTTCAGACGCCGGTCGAGATCATATGCGAAGGCGACGGCAGCACCATCATCGCGGGTCGCGCGTACGGCAATGCGGCTGCCGTCACGACTTGGATTTCCCTTGGACGGGCCGAATTTGAGATCCCGATATTTCGCAGCGGCAAAAACTATGTCCTCACGATTGCTGCGGGGCGCCCAGGTCGAGATCTTCTGATCATCGACACAAATCATCAGATCCGCGTTTCGAGGGTGCCATTCGCACTCACCCGGCTTGTTGCGATGGAACAAAGGAACGTAGTTTTTCCCGTCGAGGAAGCACATGCCGTTGCAGCCGTTCATGAGGACAAGGAGGCTCTGATCGGCATTCCACGCTTGCGCGCTCGAGTACCGATGACTGCAATATATTTTGCCGCAGACAATTCCGCCGCCAAGAGCTCCGGGCTTGGTGATCCGAGTGAAGCTGATCCCTGTCGCCGGATCGGTTGCAGGTTTCAGGTAAGCGGGCAGATCCATTGCCGGCTCCGTGCCTGCCGCACCGCTCGGCCGGTTTCCGGCTGTGTGCAGCGCCAGCAGAGCGGCCATCAGCAGCACAGCCGGTATGAGCCGCGGAAAGGTCACGTCATATAGCTCATTTCGCGACGGACGCGGCCCTCGCTGAGGCGCGAACGCCACCACTCGATGGTTCTTTCCAGACCGTCACGCAGGCTTGTATGCGCCCGCCATCCGACTTTACTTTCAAGGTTCGAGGAATCGGCGAGCAACGCGCGAACCTCGGAGTTCTGCGGCCGCATCCGGCTTTCGTCGCGACGGACCGGTTTCCTGGTGCCACTCAACTCGAGCACCAACTCCAAAACGTCCGAGACACTGATGGCGCGCTGGCTGCCGGCATTGAAGGCATGGCCAAATTCAAGCTCGGCGGCCCCTGCCGCCACAAATGCCGCCGCAGTGTCTTCCACAAAGGTAAGGTCGCGGATAGGGCTGGTGTCGCCGACCATGATCGCCGGACAGTTCTCGTCCAGAGCCTGCCTTATGATGGTCGGCACGATGGCCCGCTCGCTCTGGCGCGGCCCGTATGTATTGAACGGCCGCAGGATTACCACCGGCACATCGAAGGACCTGGCATAAGACGCCGCCATCATGTCCGCGCCGATCTTGGATGCGGAGTAGGGGGACTGTCCCTGCAACGGGTGGGATTCGTGGATCGGCATGGTCAGAGCGGTGCCATAAACCTCGCTCGTGGACGTATGCACAATGCGCTCGGTTTCCCAGTGGCGTGCCGCTTCAAGGACATTCACGGTACCCAGCACATTGGTTTCCACATAGGATTGGGCAGCCGCATAGGAATAGGGAATCGCAATCAGCGCAGCCAGATGAAACACCACCGCCTGGCCGCGCACGATCCGGTTGATGAACGCGCTGTCACGAACGTCGCCACGAATGCATTGCAACTGGCTTCGAACGTGGTCGGGCAAATCATCCAGCCAGCCATGGCTGTCGAACGAGTTGTAGAGGGCCAGTGCCGTGACATCGGCCCCTTCGCGCACCAGCGCTTCCGTGAGGTGGGATCCGATAAATCCATCCGCACCGGTGACCAGGACTTTCCTGCCGCGATAGCTCACGACCGTGCACTCCTTCGATCGTGTGAGCCGTCAAACTGGCGAACGAACAACAATCCATTCATGCCAACTCTCCTCACTTGCCAACTCTACCCACTTGCCGCGGGAGGCAGGGACACGCCGAAAACCGCCCTAAAGCCCCGCATTATCCAGACGAGGTCCGATGCAATCGTGCGCCGCGGATAGTAGGCGAGGTCGATCGTTGCCTTGGCCGGGAACAGGACCTCTCGATAAAACAGGAGCGGATCAAGGGAGGGCGGGTAAAAACAGGCTTCGTGACGGAAGAGAACCTGGGTCGGGCCGAGCAGGCCAGGCTTCCACTGTAGGACAGCTTCATTGCCGCCGCGGAAACAATCGGCGAAGGCAAGGCTTTCCGGCCGCGGCCCGACAATTGCCATGTCCCCCGTGAAAACGTTCCACAGTTGGGGCAGCTCATCAAGTTTCGTTGCCGCGAGAAAACGGCCTACCTGCGTCATGCGGCTGTCATCGTTCATGGTCAGCGCAAGGCCGAAAGGATCGGCTGTCGTCTTGAATTTGCGGAACTTGTACATGCGAAACGGTTTTGCGCCGGCACCCAGGCGCGTCTGTACGAAAAACACCGGCCAACCACCTTCGACAAAGAGTGCAACGGCAATCAGGAGCATTAGTGGAGCGAGTACCATTCCCGCTGCTGCAGCGAGGATGATGTCCATCGCGCGTCTGGCAATTCCGTGGCTGGTGCCAGCGACGGCGGGCCGATGCATCGTCACGTCGAGTGCGTTCATGCCGCGGCTCCCGCACGCCCGCTGCTTTCAATCGCGGTGGCTAATGCAACAACCACCGACTCGATCGCACTTGCCGTAATTTGCGGGTGTAGTGGAATCGTCAATTCCCGCTGCGCGAAGTCCTCGGTCTTCGGCAGATGGATTTCAGTGAACATTTGGCGATAAAGTGTCATCTGGTGCACGGGCGTGTAGTGGATTGTAGTCTGTATCCCCTTCGTTCGCAGATGGTCGATCACCGTTTGCCGGTCGACGTCATGTGGCAGGAGGACAGGCATGATGTGGTACGCCGAGGTCCGCGGTTTGCCGAACGGGACTGTCACAGCGGAGCAATAATCTGCGATCAGACGCCGATAGAGGACGACCAATATGCGCCGGATTTCATTCCATTCCTGCAGATTCTGAAGTTGGACCAAGCCAATAGCGGCGCGCAACTCGTCCATGCGATAATTGAAACCGAGCATCGTCACGTCGTATTGCGGCGTGCGGCTGTTCAACCGCTGATGTGTGCCACTGGTCATTCCATGTCCGCGAGCCTGGCGGATCGTTTCACGGAGCTGTGCATCCCGGGCAATAACGGCCCCACCTTCCGCGGTGGTCATGTTCTTGTTGCCGTAGAAGCTGAAGGCCGCGGCCGCACCGTAAGTCCCCACCTCCTTAAGGCCGGGAGCATGCGCGGCATCCTCGACGATATGCAGTCCTCGCACACGGGCAAATCTCTGCCATTCTTCCCGGTCGGCAAGATAGCCGGCAAAGTGGACGAGAATGACAGCCTTGGTACGTCCGGTGCATTTGGCCTCCGCGTCACTTAGGGACATCAGTGGCACTTCGGCCGACTCTATGTCGACGAATACCGGTGTTGCTCCTACGTAGAGCACTGCATTCGCGGTCGCCACGAAGGTCAGCGAGGGAACCAGCACTTCGTCTCCGGGGCCGATCCCAAGCCCATGGAGAATGAGATGCAGGGCGGCGGTGCAAGAGCTGACGGCGACGCAATCGACCGCACCATGCACGGCTGCGAAGGCCTCTTCAAAGGCTCTTACCTGGTCCCCCATCGTCAGCCACCCACTGTCGACAACTTTGGCCAGGGCTGCCTTTTCCGGAAAGCCAAGAATAGGAGCGCTGACCAAGAGCATTACGACCTCCTCATATTGGCGCGGCAGGGCGTTCAGCCCTCAAGCGGCCGCTGCCGAGACCTCGATCGATGCGGACTGCTCTTCCCAGGCGATGGTTTGTGCGTTTTGAAAATCTTCAACGCGTCCGATATCCAGCCAAAGCCCGTCATGTTTGTAGACGTGCACATTCGTGCCGTTTTGCATCATCTGCAGCATGAGGTCGTCGAATCCAAAGGCGATGCCGTCAGGTATAAAACGAAAAACATCTGGATTCATGCAATATATACCCATACTTACCAGATGAGACAGCGTCGGTTTTTCGCGAAATACCTGGACAGTATTGCCGACCTCGTCGATGACGCCGAAGTCCATCTTGATGATGCGGGAAGCTGTGGCTATGGTGACTGGATCCGTATGAGTGCGGTGTGACGCCACAAACCGGCTGAGACTGAGATCGGTAAGTACGTCCCCATTGAGAACAATGAACGGCTCGTCCAGTTCCTCCCTGATCAGGGAGAGCGGGCCAATAGTGCCGAGAGGTTCCAACTCCTGGGTATAGCGTATCCTTAGATTCCACTGTGATCCGTCTCCGCATACGGTGCGGATCAAGTGCCCCAGATAGCCGGTCGTGACGTAGACATCCTGAATGCCGTTCCGTCGCAGCCACTTCAAAAGCAATTCAAGAACCGGTCGAGCACCGATCGGCATGAGAGGCTTGGGCAAGATGGATGTGAAAGGCCGAAGGCGTGTTCCCATTCCACCGCACTGAATGACCGCTTTCATCTCGTCCTCCTGTTGATACGACTGTCGCGGTGTGATGGGTCCAGCCCACCCGGCCGGAAGGTACGCCAGTGTTGGCTTCGCCTCTCCGGAGTGCAGCGATGGTAAGTGGCGCCCGAGAAGGCGTCGTCGTGCATTTGAATGGCACTTTCCCGGCCTTTTGATTTCAATATTCCAGCCGGCAGGGCATGGCGCGGCAGGGCAATCAATCAGCGCTGGGGAGCCGTAGCCGCTCGACTGGCAACTGCTGTGCGCATGTCCGGCGCCGGTAACGACCTTCTCGGAAGGGCATCGCTACCATTCGTACGAAAAAAACACTTCAATATCTGGCCCTGAAATGCGTGCGAGTGTAAGCTATATTAGAAAGTTGAAATATGCGGATGGGCGGCGGCGAGCGTCGACATACGGGGGATCAGCGGGCGGCTGATCTGTGTTGGGTCACCGTACGGTCCATCCAGACGGAGGTTTCGGCAGCTAGGGACACATGCGGGGCTGCCAAAAGGTGGGTGGTTCATGTATCGTATTATCATCGCCGACGATCACGGCCTGTATCGTCGTGGGCTGCGACTGGCATTGATGGCCGGCATGCCAGACTTGGAAATATTCGAAGCGGCGTGTTTTGATACCGTCTTAAGCCTGCTTGAAGATCGGGCGCCCGTCGATCTCGCCATCCTCGACCTGAACATGCCGGGACTGTCGGGTCAGGATGATCTTCGCGACGTCTTACCGGCTCATCCCGACACACGGTTTGCAATTGTTTCGGGGACCGATTCACGCGCCGAGATTCTGACTGCCCTTTCGATTGGGCTTCATGGCTATATCGTAAAGTCCCAAACGGACGAGGAGGTGGTCCTGGCGGTGAACGAAATCCTGGCCGGCCGTATTTACGTTCCGGCACTTCTTTCACAAAGGCCCAAGGAGTCGGTACGCCTTCCATCCGTGGCTCCCACGCAAATGCCCCACAGGACCACCAGCGTCAACAATCTGGGCAGGCTTACGTCCAGACAGAAGGAAGTCCTCAGGTTGATGGCCGAGGGTTACTCGAACAAAGAGATTGCCCGCTCTCTTGAAATTGCAGAAGCGACGACGAAGATTCATGCCGCCGCCGTCCTGCGCGAACTTGGGGCACGAAATCGGACAGAGGCCGCGGTTCTGCTGAAGACATGGGCCGCCAGAGACGTCAACTAGCGCCGATTGCTTTTGGCGGCAGCCGGACCGAATATTTCAGTCCGTGATCCAGCATCTCGAGCTTGGAAGAGTGGCCCACGATAGGTTCACCGTCAGCTCCAATAATCAACGACCCAAAGCCACGCCGAGCCGAGGTGGAGACCCTGCGCTCTCCCGATTCCGACCATTCGAACACTATGTCGGCGCCGGGCTCTTGGGCTGCGAATTGCCACACGACCTCGATCCGGCCTGCCGGAGTGCCGAGAGCCCCATGCTTCACGGAATTGGTCGTAAGTTCGTGAACGATCATTGCGAAGCTCTCAGCCGAACCCTCTGCCATTTTTACTTCGGGTCCACTGATCGAAATGTTGTGCGTCCCCATATAGGGCTGCAATTCCTGAGCAATGAGGTCACGGAGGGAAGCCGACAGGCTGCCATCGCGTGAAAGAAGCAGATGCGTCGCCTGGAGTGCGCCGATTTTTTCGATCAGTGTCTGCTTGTAACGGGCAATATCGTTGTCGGGGGCACCGACCATATTTACAAGCGCCGTGATCACCGGAAACAGATTGTTGAGCCTATGGCGCTGTTCAAGCATGGCCCGCTCTCGCTTCTTCGCCGCAGCCCGCAGCAGAATGGTTATGCGTCGATCGGTGAGATCCGCGGCGACTCCTATTCGCTGTGCACGACCGTCGCGCAATTCGTCCCGGCCCCGAAGAGCAATCCAGCGGATATGCCCGCCAGCTCGCCTGATGCGGATCTCCGCATCATAGTTGGCGCCTGATGCAAGCTCTCCCGGGGCCGCCAGATTAGGCAAGTCGGCCGGGTGAACGACCGCGGCCAATTCCTGCAATGGACGGCTCGGCGCGGGTGCCAGTCCCATCATTTCCCAGAACGCGGCTGAGCCATTCACGGACCCGCTCTCGAAATCTATACGCCACGTTCCCAATCGGCTGGACGACAGTGCCAGGTCCAACCATTCCTTTTGAGCCTGGAGTGCCTCGCGGGCGGTTCGCTCTCCAGATATATCGTCCACCATTACAAAGATGCTTTGAGGGAGAGCATCGGCTGGCACGGCCAAAGACAGCGCCAATCTTGTCCACAAAACCGTGCCATCCTTTCTCAGGAGACGGATCTCCGAGCCGAAAGAAGTCGTGTCCTTGAGGCGAGTCAACGCTTCCGCCAAAGTGTGGTTGTCGTCAGGGTGGACGAGTGCCCTGAGCGGTAGACTCGAAAGCTCTTCCTCGACATACCCTGTCATCTCACAGAGACGTTTGTTGGACCGTTGCAATTCTCCGTTCTCGCTCATGTTGGCAAAGCCGATAGCGGCACGTTCGAATGCCCAGCGATAACTGTTTTCGGTTGCCTCCAAGGCCACGAGTCTAGCCTCTGCAACCTGCAAAAGGGTGCGGTAGTCCTGCCTCTGCCGGTGGAAAGTCAGGGCGATCATCGCCCCTGCAACCAGCAGCAGAATGGCCCTAATCCAAACCTCGACGTTAATTGGGTTGCTCAGGATATCCCGCGCCAACAAGCCGACGGCCACCATCACAAACGTTGCCGCAAGGGCAATCAGGCGATCTTCGAGATATGAGATGGCAATAATGGTGGGAACAAATTCAAAAAAGCCGATGTCGTATGCCATGGAGGCGGGCAGCGCCGTCTCGACCGCAAGTGTCGCGATCAGGAGCGACATCGAGGCAAGGTGGGTCAGCAACTTGCTTGAGCTGTTCGGATGCAAATTGAGCGAAAGCAAACGCATGTGCCAAACTATAACCTTCTGACTAGTCCGTCGAGATTAGACCGAAAAGCGTACAGACTAGTCCGACCGCAGGATTGTTCCCTGGGATTGTAGCGCGCATTTTGTCCGATGTCGGGGGCGGATCGGACCGCAATTCTCCAAGCGACCTGACTGACATGTTGAAGGCACCTCCTTTTGACAGGGAGGCGTTGCCGTTTTGCGGGAGGTAAGAAAATGGCACTGGTTGGTAGGCAAGATGATGGAGTTCTTGGTCGCCAATATGGAGGTTTCGGGGGAAAGCCCGTCTCGGCCTTGAGAACGCAGGGTGGCCATGGTTCCGCCTGGCACCAAGCACCACAAAGGTTCGACGGCGTGGCCGTCGAGCCAAAGCAGAGCAGCCTTGCATCTGTTGTGGGAATGCTTGATCGCATCGGGTGTGGCTATCTGATCCTGAACAGCGACAGGAAGGTCATGGAGTGGAATTCAGCCGCTCAAAGCACCTTGGAGCGCGAGGGCGAGGCAGCTGATACGGCCGGCAAGGTGTCGGTTGCTCTGAGGCGGCTGATCGCAAACGTGCCGGGGAATTTTCTTCCCGGCACGCTTTCATGGGTGGTGATCCGCGGCATGGGCGACAGGCCCTTGGTTTTGAACGAGAAGGGCATAGCAACGCCTGACGCGACGAGTATCGTGGCGCTGCTGGATCGTGAAAACAGGTCCGGGCCAAATCCCCAGACGCTGCAAAGAATGTTTGGTCTGACGAGTGCCGAAACGCAACTCGCGCTGCGCTTGGCGCAGGGCGATGCCCCTTTGGAGATAGCCCGCAAGCGGCGCTTGAGCCGGACCACGATAAGGTCACAGCTGGCGTCGCTGTTCGCCAAGACCGAAACTCGGCGCCAGGCGGAACTGGTAGCTCTTCTTGGGCGCATATGCGTCCTGCCGTGAGGTAACGGCCGTACCATGCGCGCGCGCAACAGGCTTGTGCGCGCGCAATCTGCTGCCAGCGTGCTTGTCCGCCAGACTCACCCTACCGCCGTCGTGTGCGCACCCGGCCCAATCTTGGGCGGATTGCAAACACGTGGTTAAGCACGTGCCAGCCCGCCACCTTCATGACGGAAGGCCGGAAGATCTGAATCCCGTCCAGGAACGTGGTCAACCAGGACTGCTGGTGGAACCTCATGGGAATACGAGCAACCCGCAATGCCCGCAGCAATGTCTCGGGAGGCGGGAGATGGTTGCGGTCCTTGATGAGATTCCAGTTAAGCTGCTTGACGGCGAGGGTCACTTCGTCGACCTCGCGGAAACTCTTTGACGTTGTAATGCTTGGATGGTTCGTCGCATCGTAAAAGGTAAGCGGATCGCTTATCGCCACCATGTCCCCATGGCTGGCTAGATCGACGAAGAACAGTTGATCCACTCCGGCCGGAATCTCTTTGTGCGTGCGCATCAAGCAGCCGGCACGAATGACGTCGCTGTTGATCAACAATGTGGATGGAATAATCCCCAGGCAGCGTGTCGCACGCACCAGATAGAGGTCCATCAGGCACTGCTGGCTGGAATAAAGCGAGATCGGTTCCTGCTCCTTGGGGACTTGGCGAAATCGCACTCGCTTGTCCTCGATTATGTTTGCGGCTGACGTCATGAAGGCGACTGAGGGATACTGTTTGGCAACTTCGGCGAATGTCCTGAGTGCACCTGGCGCAAGCCAGTCATCGTCATGCAGCAACTTGATCCATCGTCCGGAGCAAGCCAGCATAGCGTTGTTGGTGTTCTCCACCTGACCGCGACCTCGACTGTTTTCGATAATGCGGATGCGAGGTTCGCTCCGTGCGTAGTCGGTCACGATAGCCCAAGTCTCGCCCTCCGGTCCCTCGTCGTCGCTCACGACCAACTCCCAATCGGAGTAATCCTGGCCCAAGACGCTGTCGATCGCCCTGCGGATCGTATCCGGTCGACGAAAGGTTGGTATCCCGACCGAGATGAAAGGGCGTGACCATGAGACATCGGCCCGGTCATGCTGGGTGACCGCAACTGCCGCTTGAAGGTTGTCAATCGACGACGAATTCATGGTGTTTTTTCCTCGAGACATTCATGTTGGACGCACGTTGCAGCGCCTGCTGGTTGAGGGTCGTGGGTCAACAGGTACAGTGATGCTGCCATTTTCAGAGCGAAACCCGACGCGCCGCCGGCGGCCATGAAATAGATGACGGTGACTGGCTGCCAGCCCGCCTGGGCGCCGGCGAGCAGTGGGCCAAACACGAGAACCGCCCGTGCGAGGTCGATGACCAGTCTTGTTCCTTGCCGCCGTAACAGAGCGGGAACGTCGCTGAGCGGAGTCGACAACGCCTGTGCCGCGCCCATCAGCGCCAGTGCGGTCATGATTTCCGCAGTGGGCATCCAAGGCTCGCCCAGAAGCGGAACGACCACATAAGGCGCGGCGAGGCCGAGCAGCAAGATTGGCACCGCGGTAAAGGCGGCGGCCAGCAGGAGAAGCCCGCGCGCCACACCAAGCAGGTGTCCACGATTGCTGTTCCGGTTTGCTTCGGCGACAAAAACATTGCTGAGCGGTGTGGCGATCAGCGTCACCGGACCGGTGACCAGCCGCGCGGCCACGCCCAAATATCCGGCAAATGCGGTGCCGAACAGCCCGCCGACAAGGACTGCTGGAAGATTGTTGATTGCTATGCTCGCGAGCGTTGCGGGAATATCGAACAGAGGAAATTTGTATTCCCGCCGAGCCTTTTCCAGCACCGCACGCCAAGGTGCCCAGGCGATGCCACGCAAATCCTTCCAACTCATCACCCGACAGCCGATCAGCCCGATGAAGACGAACTGGCTCAGAATATGCGCATGGATCATGGCTTCGCCGCCGAGGTTGGCGATGCCGAAAGCCAATTGCAGTGCAGCCATGCTCGCCGGCAGGATCAGGCGCCCGAGAGCAAAATCGCGCAAAAGCCCGGCACGCAGACTCCAGCAGTTCATGGCTTCGACCAGACCTGCGCCTCCCATTCCAATCGGAATGAGCCAGGCGAGCGAGCCGAGGCGATCGGGAGCAAGGTTCGACAGCATCTGTCCGGCCGAAAAGGCCAGGACGGTCGTCACGAACACAGCCAAGAGAATAAGCTTGACCGTCACATAGGCCTGCGCGCTCCCCTTGACCCCATAGAGCGAAGCCTCGAAGCGCAATGCCGCGACCCCGGCGAGTATATTCACTATCGACAGGTAAATCGTAAAGACGCCGAAATCGGCCGGCGAATAGAGCCGCGCCAAAACCGGGATTGCAGCAAGAAGGGTGAGCTGGCCGACAATCGCCATTGCCGACACTCCGCTTGCCGCACGAATGATCGAGCCGATCGGGCTCGGTCGAACAACGATGATGGCTGTGCCGGCCGCAGGAACCGTCTTGGGTCTCAGAAGGTCGCTTGGTGCCATTGGTTCGCGCTTCCGAGGGAGGCAAATATCGGGGATTGCCGGAGCCTACGATGCACACCGGACCTTGCCATCATTCACCTGAATGACGCGCTCTGCTGACAGGCTGCACCGTGAATCGTCCTGGCCGCTCCCTGGATGAACCGCCCCCGGATCGTTCGTAGCCCAAGGACGAGCCTGTGGCCGTCATGCTATTTGCTCGCGCAAGAGGTCAGCGCTGTCCTCGAGCCGATATCCGGCATGTTTCTTCAGATTCACGCGCGTGAGGACACTGCCGACAGGTATCGCAAGAGAACCGTTGCCCTGAAGGAGTTCCAGCACCCCGCGAGCGAGGGTGCGTGGCGTTTTCCTCCATCGGATGGCGAAAAGAACCACGTCCGCCCATCCTGGCAGAAATTTGGCTTCCGGCCGCCCCAGCGCCGACGGCAGGTTTATGATCACGATGCGATAGGTCGCGTGCAGATCCGCCATCACTTTGCCTCCGTCCTCGCATGATAGCAGCGCCAGCAGGTCGTCCGACGGAGCGGCGGTCATCACGTCGATCCCGATTTCATGCAGCCTGGCAACGGCACCTTCCAGGTCGCAGCGATTGCAAACATAGTCAGCGAAGGAATGGCGGTTCTTGCGCTCGCTAAATTGGTGCAGGAACTCGAGCGTGAGCTGAACGCCCTTGCGTTCAAGATCGACCAACAGGACTCGACCGCCCAGTCGCGTGCCGGCGAGCGCCAGGCTCCACGCGAGCTCGGTCCCGCCATCCTGCGGCACGCTGGAGGTGACAAGCGCCGTGTACGACGAACGAGCCCTTAGCGCATTTGGTGCCGCCGCGATCAGCAACGACGTCACGGCGCGGCTATATGCGGACCTGCGCTCCCCCAGCACGAGGTTTCGCAGTTGTTTGGCATGCATTCCGCATGCTTCGGGGATCTGCCCCATACATGGAACCTTGAGCACCGCTTCCGCCTCGGCCTCGCCACGGAAAGTCCGGTCAAAATGATTGCGCATCGTGACGTACATCGCCCCAAGGATAGCGAATAGGATCATCCCGGGGGGAACAAGGAAGATGGCTGGCAATGTCTGCGGGATAGTCGGCGGCCAAGCCGCGGACAGGATCGAAATTCCAGCCGAGGGAACTCCGATACGCCGCGTCAAATCCTGTTGTCGACCAAGGAGTTCGTTATATCGCTGGGTCAGCAGGCTGACCTGCGGCTCGAGAGCCCGCAAGCCGGAAAGCCGGCTGGCGGTGTCGGCCATGACCGCATCCAGGATGTTCTTTCGGCTCTCAAGAGCGGCGATCTGGGCGCGGAAAATGTTTGCATCGGCAGCAATCTTGTCGACGCCTTGTTCGATCTTGCTTTGCGTCGTGGTTCTGAGTTCCTCGTCTGCCGGCGCGAGAGCCTGTCGAGCCGCAAGGTCGGCAAGTTCAGGCGCGCCAATAGCTTCGGCCAGGGCGATGAGAGAGGCCCCTTGCTCTCGAAGCTGCTGGACGTACCGTAGCCGAGATTCCACGGCGGCGAGATCCGCCTTTGACATCGACAATTGCTGGCTGAGGTCGGCCCGTTCCCTGGCTGCATTGTCCGCCGAGCCTTGGTCGATGGCTCCGTGACTCAGCCGATATTTCTCAAGGCGGTCAGCCGCTGCCTGCAGATCATTTTGCAGCCCGGGCAGACTGGCGGTGATTGCATCGAGCTCTTGCTGGTCGGATGCCTGCCTTTTCTTCGTTAGGGTGTCGACATAAACCTGAGCGAATGTGTTGGCCACGAGCGCCGCCCGGGCGGGGCTGTCATCGGCGAAAGCGACGGAGATCACTCTCGATCGCAGCTCCTGCCCGACCCGCATGCCTCGCCGCAAAGCTCTCAACTCGGAGGCATCCTCGGCTTGTGGACTGTTGGCTGCCTGGTCCGCCCCTGGCCACAGCCGGTCCAGTAGACCGTCGGCAAGTGAGCGTGTCCTTGGGGGAGGGGTGGCAGACGGTTCAAGCCGGGAATTCCTGCTAGCGGAATTGTCCTGTCCGGTTTCCGCCGCACCTGTCTTGCGTAGTGCCGCCATGACGCGGCGCAGGTGATCTTGCGACGATAGCATCGTGATGTGGTCATCTATGCTTGAATCAACGAGGTCCTGCGAAGACGGGGCGCCGACGGGCAGTGAACCGCGCGAGGGGGCGTCGACGATAAGCTGGGTTGTTGACTCATAGAGAACTGGTCGGAGGCTTCCCAGCAACCCCGCCAACAAGCCGCCCAACACAGCGAAAGCAACAATAGACCATTTTCTCCTTGCCAAAATCACGAAGAGTTGGCGCGACGCGGTGGGCGGCTCGACATATTCACGCAATGACCGCACGTGCACTCTGCCTTCGAGAACCGGTGCTGGCAGTTGATTGACCCGTGGCAGCTGGATCGGGCTGATTGCGGAACCTACCATCTTACACTCCTGCCAGGTCGAGTTCATGAGTTGGGCCGGTTTGCTGTGCTTGCCGATTGGCCTTGCTCCGCCAGGCCTGGAACATCAACGCGGACCACAATTCGCGCGAGCGGTTATGGCCATCAATGTGATCGCGCCAGCAGGCGTCGAACTTCGCAGTGTCCAATACGTCACTGCTTTCGGTTCGCATGTCGGCGAGAAGATCGGTAGCCCAGTTGCGCAGCGGACCCCGCAGCCATGCAGCAATAGGGACATCGAAGCCTTGTTTCGGACGCTCGATCAGGGGCTGCGGGAGATAGCGGCGTAGCAATTGGCGAAGGATCCATTTGCCGGCGCCATCACGAACTTTCATGTTGGACGGCAGCCGCCAGGAGAATTCGACAACGCGGTGGTCAAGCAGAGGACACCGACCCTCAAGGCTGTTGGCCATGGTGGCACGGTCCAGCTTCACCAAGATATCGCCAGGCAAATAGCCCGCCATGTCATCGTACAGAAGACGGGAGAGCAGGTCGTCAAGCGGCGGACCGCCGTAGCCGTGGGTTGGTTGTGTCGGCCGCTGATATCCCAAGTTTTCAGCCTGTGGCCGCGCCAGCCGCTGAAACAATTCGTCTTCGTTCGATGCCGTGAGCAGCCGGGCGAGGCGTTCCATTCGGTCGCTCCGGATAAAATGCCTCGCGCTCGCAGAGAGCGGCAGTTTGCCAACGGCATCGTCACGTCCGGCGCGTGCGAAAAAACCTGCCCCCGCCGCCAAGGTTCGGCGCAGTTGTCGGGGCAGGTGCAGGTGTCGTTTCAGCCGCTCCGCCATGAAGTGGCGGCCGTATCCTGCGAAGCACTCGTCACCACCGTCGCCCGACAGCGCTACGGTGACGTGCTGACGAGCGAGCCTGGCAACAAGCAAGGTCGGTATTTGCGATTCATCGGCGAAGGGTTCATCCCAGACCTGGGGCAACTCGGGAATGACGTCACGTGCGGCGCTTGGCGAGAGGTGAAGTTCGGAGTGGTCGGTACCCAGATGACGCGCAACGGCCGCTGCGTATGGAGCTTCATCAAAGCCGCCCTCTGCGAACGAGATCGTGAAGCTGCGAACCGGCTTGCAGGATTGGGCCTGCATCAAGGCGATCACGGCTGAGCTGTCGATGCCCCCCGACAGGAAGCCGCCCAAAGGGACGTCGGCGATCATGCGTTCCCGCACAGCCAGCCGAAGCCGGTTGTCCAGTTCGTCAATGAGGTCTTCGTCGGTGCCGATGACGGGGTTCCGTCGCCCATCGGCAGCGACGTCAGCCAGCGACCACCAGCGGTGAACGCATCGGGAAAGACGGTCCGCGCTGCGGTCTTCGGCAAAAGTCGCCGCCGTGACGGAAAGGACGGAACCAGGCGGCAGTTTGAACACGCTTCGCCAGATACAGCGATGGTCCGGTACCCATCCCGTCGAAAGCATTGCCGCGGCGGCATCAAGATCAAGGTCGGGAGAAAAGCCCGGAAAGCAATTGATCGCCTTCAGCTCAGAGGCGAAAACCAGCGCATCTCGGATCGATGCGACATAGAGGGGCTTTTTGCCCATTCTGTCGCGGGCCAGATGCAGGGTTCTTGTCTTGAGATCCCACAATGCGAAGACGAACATCCCGGCAAAGCGATTGAGGGCGGCCTCAAGCCCCCAATGCTCGATTGCGCACAGCATCACTTCGGTGTCGCTGGCGCCTTGAAAGGTTTGGCCCGCACTCTCGAGTTCGCAACGCAAATCGCGAAAATTGTATATCTCACCGTTGAAGGTGATCACGTACCGACCGCTGGCGGAATGCATCGGCTGGTGCCCGGCGGCTGACAGATCGACAATTGCCAACCGCCTGTGGCCCAGTGCGATTCCAGCTTCGCGGTCGATCCAGAGCCCTTGGCCGTCCGGCCCCCGGTGACGCAGCGATGCAGTCATCCGCCCGATCGCTCCGAGCGGCTTTATGTCCGCGGCGTCGGAAGCCAATAGAATTCCCGCGATCCCACACATTAGGACACCCTCGGTTCAGCAAGCTGCCGCCGAAGTGCGGTCGGATTTCCGGCAACGAGGCAGAAAGCCAGCGAAAACCACACGATTGGATGGCGGATGATCAGGTGAGGCATGCTGAAGATTATCGTCGAGACACCAAGCACCAGCAGGGCGTCGAATCCTCCTCGCCAGGCGAAGCACATGGCGGCTCCCCCGATCCAGACCAACGCGATGACGGCGAGCAATCCGCCCTGCAGGTAAAGGTCGAGAACAGTATTGTGCGCTTCGAAAGGTCGCTGCAGAAATTGACGGTCGGCGACGGGCGGCCGCTCGAGGTGAGGACCAGGACCCAGTCCCAGCGACCCGGATTTCAATCCTTTTTCGACGGCCTCCTGCCACAAATAGAGCCGGAGTTCGAACGTTTCGATGGTCCCTTCCCCGCCTTCGTCTTTGGTGAGGTTCTTGGCAAAATTGGCGACGCTGGTCTCTTCGGTGAGCGCGTACGGCGTCATTGCAAGCGCTAGAGGCAAGGAACCCGCCAACAGCAGAATTGCCGCCATGCGGGGCATGCTGGCGCGGCCACTCGCTGCTATCCATGCACGAAGCCTCAATCCGATAAAGATGAGGCAGCTCAGGATGCTGGTGTAGAGATAGGTGTCGCTCTTCGTCAGCCGGCCGACATAGAAGGTCAGGAGCAGGCATGAGAATGCAAGCAAACGAGCCCATGGGTTGCGGGTGGTCGTAGCAAGATGCAAAGCCAGTGGGCCAAAAAGCGCGCAATAGAGCGCAAGTTGGTTCGGGTTCTCGGACCAGCCACGGAACCTGTCCCAGAACCAGGGATCGACGCCGGACTGGTGGGCTACCCCAAATGCCAGTCCCAGCTGAATCACGAAGCTCCCATTGGCGATGGCGATCACCCACCACGCACTGCGGCGAAGGTGACGATCGGCGTCGGGCTCCGCGGCCGCCAAGCATGTGAAGCTTGCCAGCAACACATAGGCCATAACGTCATGTACCAGCCCGGTCAGATAAAGAACGGTGGTCAGGTAACCGACGATCGTGCCGATCCCCAAAGCGAGCGACAGGAGCAGCCAGAAGCTCGCCAGTTGGACAAAAGCGGGTGTGATCTGGAGACGACCGCCAGCGAGTATTCGTCCAATCGCCAGAACGATCCAGATCGCGATGAACAATTCGCCATAGCCGAGCGGCAATCCCGGAACACCCAGTTGCGTCGCATAAGACATCGCAACTCCCAGGGCGAGCAAGGCGTCCCGGATCATTGATGTGCCCCGCCTCGGTGATTTGCGAGGCCGCCTCCAAGCCCGACGGCAGGGAGCGGTCGCATGTGCCCCGCGCGGAGTGTGTTTTCGTAAAGGTCGCAGTACTGGTCGACCACCAGTGGCAGGGCAAACCGCCTCCGGACAAGTTCAACAGAACGGGCGCCCATCGCCTTGGCCGCCGCGCGGTCGGACAGCAAGTCTATCGTTCGCGAGGCGAGGGCATCGGCATCATGCGGCGCAACCAGGTAGCCATTCCATCCGTCTTCGACGACGTCGCTGCAGCCTGGCATCCTTGAGGCCACGATGGGGAGTCCCGCCAGCCCCGCCTCCAGCAATACACGCGGAATCCCCTCGCGATACTGAGTGGGAAAGGCGAATACATCGGACATGCCAAGGAGATCGGCGACATCGCGTCGCGGACCCAAGGCCAGCACATGAGGTGCATGCCGATCGAGCTCCGATTTGTCGATTGCGAATGAGCCCTCGGATTCTCGTGGGCCGACGAGCACAAACCGCGCCGCGGGCCTTGCGGACAGGATGCGAGGGATCGCATTGAGAAGGGTCGCCACGCCTTTCTGGCGCGTCAAACGGCCGACGAAGATCACCACTTCGGCGGACTGAAGGCCGAGGTCCTTTCGCATCTTCGTTGCTGAGGACCCGAGATGGCGCACCGTTGCGAACGCATCGACATCGATTCCGGAACTGCGTATCAGTCGCGAAGTTCCGCGGCCGATCAGCTGAAAGCGCTCGAAGAACAGTTGGTCGTCGCGATTTTGGAATACGGTCGCTGCCGTCCAGGAAGACGCAAGCCATTGCAGTGCGCAATAGACCGGACGCAAGGCCAGGGCTCGAGGCTCCAGCGATGAGAACGTCCACCCCAGTCCGTTGATGGTACGAATGACCGGAACAGTTCCCCGTACCGAAAGGGGCGTCAACAGATTTGGCTTGGTGTCGAAGCTCTGGATGAGGTCAGGCTGAAGCTCCTGCATCAAGCGGCGCATCGTTCGGAGAGTGCGCCATTCCCCGCCTCCGCTTGCAAAGCGGTCGAAGGAGAACCTGTGATGCGAAATGTCATGCCGAAGAAACGGTACGGGAGAACCGCTCGAGACCGCCGTAACGCGAAAGCCTTTCTCTCGCAGCGCGATGAGGAAGGGAACTCTCAAGGCGTGATCCTCGCCTCCTACGCAGACCAGGTGCGGGTTCATCTGCCTCTCCCAAGCGCACATGGCCGATTGGCTCTCGATGCTGCCATGGCCCGGTTTTCATCACCTCTGAGCGCATGCCGCCCGAGTGCACGCTAGGGGGACACCAGGTGCCTGTCCTCGTCCGTTTGAATGACACAAGGGATGTTTGGAAGGGTGGCGACCAGCGAGGCGAGATTCCCTCGCGATTGCCGGAGCGTTCATGTGACTCGTGTCTTGCGGGATGAGCGCGGTGCTTGCCTGAGCCGGTACGGGTGGCTGGTCTGCGCACCTTGGTTGTCAAAGGTTTTCGAGTGTCCAATTGCGGCGGCGCGGTGCCTGAGCTCCGCGGTTCGCTGATGGCAAAAAATCTTTGACGCGTGGTTGCGCTGGGCCGTCAAGTCGGCCCTCGGCCCGCGTCGCCCGGTCTTCAGGACGGAACCGGCACGTCAGCTGTTGGTCCACTCATCCGGAACATCTGTCGGGGGGGGGGGGGGGGGGGGGGGGGGGGGGGGGGGAGAAAAAAAAAAAAAAAAAAATAATGTGGGTGAGATGGTAAGGAGGGAAGAGAAAAGGAAGAGAGAGTAGGCAGCGAGGAAGTGAGTT
>NZ_JBVVQX010000011.1:0-106323 GCF_055811675.1 Mesorhizobium sp. WSM4808 | reverse complement strand
CGGGCTGCTGCTGGGGCCCGCCCCCGCCCCCCTCCCCCCCCCCCCCCCGCCCCCGGGGGGGCGGGGGGGGGCCGCGCCCCCCCCCCCCCCCCCCCCCCGCGGCCGCCCCTCCCCCTCCCCCCCCCCCCCCCGCCCCCCTCCCCGCCCCCCCCCCCCCCCGGGGGGCCCCCCCCCCCCCCCCCCCCCCCCACTTCTTAAAGCATTTCTTCGCTGGGCTGGTTCAGGTGACCAGGAAAGACGATGCGGTAATCGACAGATGCGGAGAGAGGCTCGCGAAATGGATCTGGTTTGCGCCTCCGACGCCGTCGCTGTCGAAAGAAAGAGCTCCCGTCGAACTGTTGTAGATAATGTGATCGGAACTGTCATGCGCGGTTTTGCCGGCAAAGAAAGCGTCCGACGAGAGGCCCCCCTGATCGAGACCGGCAAAGATGGAATGATCGAGGTGGATTTTGTCCTGGGCTTTGTTGAAATCAGTGATCCTGTCGACATTTCCGTCGCCAAGAGCGGTACTGAAAACGAAGACATCACTGCCGCGGCCGCCGGTCAAAGTATCGGCTCCACCGCCGCCGTCGATCTTGTTGGCGCCGGCGTTGCCTTTGACGGTCTGAGCGAACTCATTGCCCGTCAGGTCGATCGCGGCCTTGCTGGACGCCTTGCTGGTCGCGAGTTGTTCGATGTGCGAGCCAGCCGATAGGGCGAAACTCACAGAGGCGAGGACTTTATCGATGCCGCTGCCCTTCTGCTCCACCACCTTGTCGTGAGCATTGTCGACGGAGTAGGTGTCATTGCCACCATATCCGGTCATCTTGTCGGCGCCACCGCCACCATTAATCTTGTTGGCGCCGCCATTCCCATAGATAGCTTGATCGAATTCGTTGCCGGTCAAGTTGATGGACCCCCTGCCACCCGAACTGGCGGTGGAGAGCTGCTCGATATGTGAGCCCGCCGTAAGAGCGTAACTCACCGAGGCCGCGACCTTGTCGAACCCCCCGCTTGGCGCTTCCATCGCCTTGTCATGGGCATTGTTGACGAGATATTTGTCATTGCCCGTGGTCGCGTGAAAAACGTCTGCGCCGCGCGTGCCATGGAAGACATGATCGCTGTCCGACGGGGCCGGCGCGGCCGGAACTGGAGCGGCGGCATCTGTCGGAGGCGTGGCCGGAGCAGGGGCGGCGACGTCGGTTGGAGGCGGGGTCGTGGTATCGATCGGATCGGTTACTGGGGGGGCGGCAGAGCCACCGGTGCTTTGGAGGTTGTGCTGCTGGAAGAAGGCCTGCAGCGCCGGCGAATTCTCCAGAGCTGTGTCTCCGTTCTGCGAACCCCAAGCATAGGCATAATCGAAAGCAGGCGACGGAACCAGTGCTGCCCAATGATCTATCATCGTTTGCATCTGTTCCGTCGTCGGCATCTGATGCTTCCCGCCCGTGTCGGTCGTCCAGTTGCCACCGCCAAAAGTCTGGTAGACCGGAATGATCTTGTCGATCGGGATGCCGGACTTCACTGCCGCGCCCACGGCCCTGTCGATCATGTTGTAGTCGACCGTGCTCACGTCATCGCGCACCGGGTAGGGGTCCAACCCATAGTAGTCGATGCCGGTACTTGCCGGATTATACGTGTTGGAAAAATCCGGGTTTGTTGGAGAGCCCATATTCATCATGGTGATGAACGTCTTGGCGCCTGGAAAATGGGAATGGATCCAGTCCGACTCCGCCTTCAGGGTTTCGGCACTTGCATATGTGCCCCATCTGCCGGTGGGATCTGGCTCGTCCATCAGGAAGAACCCGAACACCTTGGGATTGTTGAGAAAGGGCGTAACTTGTTCGATGAAAGAGGAGGTGACGCCGTCGTGGGCGCTGAGATAGACGAGGCCTTTCATGCCGTCCGGCAAAGCATTGACCTGCGAGAGATATTGAACATCGACCAGGTTGAACCCGGCGGTTGCGACTTCGGTGGCTGATCCACCGGACGCATAATGGAGTGTCATCCAATGATCCTTTGGTTGATTCGACTTATGCCCCGCGTCTGCTTAGGTGATTGCTACATTAGGATGAAATCAAATACGAAACACAGCGGGATAGAATGTTTGATTGATCTAAGTTGTTACTCAGAAGCAGGTATTTTGCTCAGCCTATCGTGGCACCTTTGAAAGTGTTTGGGAGCAAGGACATACGCCTCTTTGGCCGGCTCCGTTCTGACCAGTTCCTTTAGCGAAAATCGTCATCTTTCGGGAAGTTATCCCCAGACAGGGAGACGTCGGCGGTCGCGTTTCGCTGGTTCAGGCCACGAATCCGCTGCATTTTCCTCAAAGTCGACGTATGTAAGCAGAGCGTAATAAGGGGGGCGACGGATAGCGGCTGCTATGCGCACTAAGAAAGGTTTGAGCCATTACAACTTACGGAAGTAACGGCGCGGCAGTGTCGCGCGAACGACCGCTGGTCATGAAAACATCGGGGGCCGGTTCTCCCGAGCTCCGTTCCGCCATTCTCGCCTGCATGCCTGGGCTGCTTGGCGTGGCGCTGTTCTCGGCAGTGATAAACATTCTCGCTCTGACCGGTTCGGTCTACATGCTGCAGATCTATGATCGCGTTCTGCCGTCGCAGAGTGTTCCCACCCTGGTGGGGTTCACGATCGGAATGCTGGGCCTGTATGCCGTATACGGGCTTCTGGATTTCGTGCGGCTTCGCGTGCTGGTCCGCATCGGCAGCCGTCTCTATAGGAATTTGCAGCAAAAGGTGTTCTCCATCTCCCTGTCCCTGCCGCTTAAGGCAGGGCGTGATGCGGACCGTCTGCAGCCTTTGCACGATCTTGACCGACTGCGCGGCTTTCTCTCCGGAACGGGACCGACGGTCATCTTTGACGCCCCGTGGATCCCCTTTTATCTGCTGATCATTTATTTGCTTCATCCTTCGCTCGGCTTGCTGGCGACGGTTGGTGCGATCGCTGTGGTCCTCTTAACAGGGATCGCGGAAGTGTTTAGCCGAGGCCCCGCCGCGCGTGCCTCGGAGGAGCTGCTGTCGCAGCGGGCGCTTGCCGATTCCGGCCGCCGCAACGCCGAAGTCGTTCACGCAATGGGGCTTTCTGGTCGACTGGCTCGACGCTGGAGCGACGTCAGCCGAGCCTATCTCGCCCAGCAGGAACGCCTCTCTGACGTCGTTGGTGGCGCCAGTTCGCTGTCGAAGGCCCTGCGGATGGCATTGCAGTCCTGTGTTCTCGGTCTCGGCGCTTACCTGGTGATCGGCGGCGAGGCTTCACCTGGGGTGATCATCGCATCTTCCATTCTGCTTGGCCGCGCCTTGGCCCCGGTCGATGCTGCGATCGCAAACTGGAGAGGCTTTCTGTCGGCCCGGCGCAGCTATTCCGAGCTGGCAGCGGTCATGGCGGCATTCGGCCGCCAGGACGAGCCAATGGAGTTGCCTCGGCCGCAGGCGCGGTTTGCGGTCGAGCAATTGACCATTGCGCCGCCCGGCTTGCCAAAGCCGACCGTGGTGAATGTGAGCTTCCATCTGTCGAGAGGCGCTGGGATGGCCGTAATCGGCCCAAGCGGTTCCGGCAAGACAACTTTGGTGCGTTCGTTGGTCGGGGTGTGGAAGCCGCTCCATGGCTCGGTGAGATTGGACGGCGCCTCTCTCGATCAATGGAACTCGGAACAGCTCGGCGCCCATATCGGCTACATGCCGCAGGATGTGGAGTTGTTTGACGGCACGGTAGCAGACAACATTTCGAGGTTCCGAGGCAAGACGGATCCAAAAGGCGTCCTTGCGGCGGCAAGAGCAGCCGGCGTCGAGAAAATGATAATGCAACTCCCCCAGGGATTTCAGACCCGCATCGGCGAGGGCGGAGCGGCCCTGTCGGCAGGGCAGAGGCAACTCGTGGGTCTCGCCCGAGCACTTTATGGCGAGCCGTTTCTTGTCGTGCTCGACGAGCCGAACTCGAACCTCGACGTGGACGGGGACGCTGCCCTGGCCGGCGCCATACGGGCAGTGCGTCAGCGCGGAGGCATCGTCATTGTCGTTGCGCATCGTCCCTCAGCTCTCGCCAACATCGATCAGGTACTGGTTATGTCGAATGGGACGGTTCATGCCTTTGGCTCGCGCGAAGAGGTCTTGGCGAACGTGCTCCGACCGTCACCGCCTGTTCCACCTCGGCCATCTTCTTTGGCGCCGATACCGGGGGTTGCCGGGCATGCATGAGGCTCTGCTCGAAACATTCGTCACCTTCTCGTCGTATGCTCGGACCCTTCGTGGCAGCAAACCGCCTGCCGTGAGCGCGCCAGATCTGTCGGACGGTATACGGGCCAACCTGATATTCGGCTTGGCGATTACCGGTCTGCTGGTTCTTGGCGGTGGCCTGTGGCTGGGGTTGACCAACATCGCCGGCGCTGTGGTTGCACCAGCCACCGTGGTGGTGGAAACCAACGTCAAGAAGGTCCAGCATCAAACCGGAGGCACAGTGGGCGGGATCTTCGCGCAGGACGGAGATCATGTACGAGCCGGCGACGTGCTGGTCAGACTGGATGACACGCTGACTCGTGCGAACCTGCAAATCATCAGTGAGGATCTCGATCGCGCGACCGTCCGCCTCGCCCGGTTGGAGGCCGAGCGCACGGGCCTGGCGGAAATGCAGCTGCCGGCCGGCCTGAAGGCGCGAATGAACCAGCCGGAGCTGGCTGCGCTCGTCAATGGCGAGCGCGCTCTCTTTGAAACGCGCGCTTCGGCTTTGGCTGGACAGAAGGCACAGTTGAGAAGCCAATCCCAGCAACTTGAACGTCAGATCGACGGCCTTAAGGCGCAACAGAGCGCGGTGGATGAATCGGTTGCTCTGCTGAACAAGGATTTCGCGGACGTTGATTCCCTCTACGCCAAAAAACTCGTTTCCAAGGAGAGGCTAAGCAACATCAAGCTGGATGCCACCCGGGCCAGGGGAGAATCGGGGCGCCTCGCTGCAGCAGTAGCTGAAGCGCAGGCGCGCATCAGCGAAACGGGGTTGCAGATGCTGCAACTGGATGACCAAAGGCGCACTGACGTGACGACCGAACTCCGCGAGACGGAAGCTAAGCAGACCGAACTCAACGAACGGAGGATTGTGGCCCAGGATGAATTGACCAAGACAACGATCCGCGCGCCGCAGTCCGGAACGATACAGGAATCGGCTGTCCATACCGTCGGCGGCGTTATCGCGCCTGGCGAGATGCTCATGACCATCGTACCTGATGCCGATGATCTTGTGGTGGACGCGCTGATCCCGCCGTCGCGGGTCGACGACGTCCGCCCGGGGCAGCCAGTATCGATCCGTTTTCCGGCGTTCGACGTGGGAACCACTCCGGTCTGCCAAGGGTCAGTGAAACACATCTCGGCAGATCTGATTAAAGATCCGCAACGTCAGCTTTCCTATTTCTCGGCGCGTATCAAGGTTGAAAGCAAATCGAACTGCCTGACCGAAGCGAAGGTGCTGAGGCCAGGTATGCCCGCCGAGGTTCATATCCGCACCGATGAACGCAATGTCTGGTCCTATCTGTTGAAACCCTTTGTGGACCAGATGTCCAAGGCGTTTACGCAGTGATGGCGAGGTGGAGGAGGGAGAGCCAATAGGATATCGGGATTTCTGGCGGCCCGACGGCTTTTGGGGGCGGGCGGCCGTCGAGCCTAACCGGCGACGCGGGGATGAAGCGCCTCCGGCTGGAGGAAACATGCGCGTTATGTGACGCCACCGCATCATTCGAATAGCGAGGCTGGATTACCGCCCCCAGACGACGGCATTCTCGTGCCGTTTGATGATGTGCTTCAGATTCTCGAAGGCGGTCGTGACGTGGCCGGCGAAGCGCTCTGCCGCGGGCGAGCGTGGCCCGCTGACCCGGCGCAGGATTCCAAGCGAGCGGCTGGGCTGCGGAATTTCGTAGGGTAGCACCGTCACCCGGTTTTCCTTGCGCTGCGCGAAGACCACGGAGAACGGCAGCACCGCCAGCGCATCGGTTTCGGCAAGGAAGTTGATCACGCTCATCAGCGAGCCTCCCGAATAGCGGACGTTGAGGTCCGACATGCCGATGCTCATCAGGATCATCTGCAGGTCCGACATCAGCGGAGAACCGGGTAGGGGGGCAACCCAGGGAAAGCTGGTCAGGTCATGCGCCCTGAGGCGGCGATTTCGCAGCAGGGGATGGTCGGGCCGGCAAGCCACGACGTTGCGTCCGGGCAGGATTTCCGTGAATTCGAAGCCGGGTCCCAGGTCGAGCACGCCGATCGGCACGATCCCGAGATCGATCTGGTTGCTCTCCAGCGCCGCGACCATCTCGGGCAGGTTCATGTAGCTTTGCTGGACGGTGACCTCGGGCACGAGCTTCTGGAATTCTCCGATCATCCGGCTGATCATCGCATCCATGAAGAAAGGCACACCGCCGACACGGACGACGCCCTTGGTGCCTTTCATGAAGCCCTGCACCGCATCCGACGCCTTGCGCGACGCGGTGATCATCGTGCGGCCCTGCGCCGCCAGCTGGAAGCCGAGCGGTGTCGCCTGCAGCGGCCGGCGACCCTTGAGGAAAAGCGGCTCGCCCACCCGTGCCTCCAGCATGGCCAGCGATCGGCTGACTGCCGGCTGGGTCAGGCCCAGCATGGCGGCTCCTTCCGACACGCCGCCGGCATCCAGCACCGCGGCGAGCTGCATGAGGTGGCGCTCGTTCAGCTTCATAGCAAAACGCTATACAAGGGACGTCACATCTCATCAAGCATCGCGTCGGGCCGTGCTATCCCGCTTGGCAAGGGGAAGGGAGGCCCCGGCGGAATGCACGGCCATCACGACCCGAAGCGAGATGAATTCCCCAAGGCGATCTCGACGCAGGCCGAGGAATTCTCACGGCGCCTGACGGCAATGGGCCAGTCCCGCCTGGCGGCGGCGGCACAGGCAGCCGTCGACGGTTTGCACGCGCTGATCGTCGAGTTGCGGCCCTCCGGCGAGGAATTCCGGCAGGCGATCGATTTTCTGACCGAGGTTGGCCACTACGCCGATGCGCGGCGCCAGGAATGGGTGCTGTTCG
The DNA here is from genome assembly GCF_055811675.1 of Mesorhizobium sp. WSM4808. Lineage (NCBI taxonomy): Bacteria > Pseudomonadati > Pseudomonadota > Alphaproteobacteria > Hyphomicrobiales > Phyllobacteriaceae > Mesorhizobium > Mesorhizobium sp. WSM4808. Next base: position 99,293 of record NZ_JBVVQX010000011.1, on the reverse strand, counting down.
CCGACGTCCTGGGCGTGTCTTCGCTGATCGAGGATCAGAACAGCCCGCGCCCTGTTGGGGCGACCCCAAACACCCTGGCCGGCCCCTTCTACCGGGCCGACGTGCCGGAGATGCCGCTCGGCGCGAACATTTCGCGCGATCACAAGGGTGAGCCGCTGGAAGTTGCCGGCCGGATCGTCGCGCTCGACGGCGCGGGGATCGGCGATTCGATGGTCGAGATCTGGCAGGCCAATGCCGAGGGTCTCTACGAGAACCAGGAACCTGATAAGCAGCCTGAATTCAATCTGCGCGGACGCTTCCGTACCGATCCGCAGGGGCGGTTCCGCTTCACGACGGTGAAGCCGAAGGGCTACACGCTGCCGTCGGACGGCCCAGTCGGCCAATTGATGTCGGCGCTTGGCCTTGGCCTCGAGCGGCCGGCCCACATCCATTTTCGCGTCTCGGCGGAGGGCTTCGAAACGCTGACGACCCACATCTTCGACCGGTCGGACCTCGCGATCGGCCGGGATGCGATCTTCGGGGTCAAGCCCGAACTCATGGCCGAGTTCCGCGCGCTGCCGCCCAACGGAGGAAAACGGAAGCACGCGCTCGACCTCAACCTCGTGCTCTGTCCGCAGCGGCGGGGCGAAACCGAAACCTCTGGGAGGAGATGACCGATGGCACGTGTCAGCGGCTACCACCATTTGACGCTCTCGACGGACAGCGCTCAGGAAGATTTTGATTTCTATACCAAGGCACTGGGCCTGCATTCGGTGAAGCGCACCGTCTTGTTCGATGGCGTCATCCCGGTCTATCACCTCTATTACGGCTCGCCCAACGGCGATGCCTCGACGATCATCACCACCTTCCCGTTCCGCAAGCCAGGCGTCTATGGCCGCCGCGGATCCAACCAGTCGCGTACCATCATGCAGTCGATCCCCAAGGGGGCCGCGGATTTCTGGGTCGACCGGTTGAATGCGCGTGGCATCGAGGCCATCAAGGTCACCCGTTTTGGCGCCGACCGTGCGGCTTTCGCACATCCCTGCGGTATCCCGCATGAGCTGGTGGAAAGCGACAGGGATCCACGCGCGCCCATCGCCAACGAAACGCAGGGCATCGGCAAGGCCCACGGCATCAAGGGAATCTACGGCGCCGTGGTGGCGGTGATGGACCGCACCGCCATGGACGACTTCCTGACCATCGCATTGCCGATGGAGAAAGAGGCCGACGACCACGAAGGGCTGGTGTTCCGCGTGCCCGACGCGGCCGGCGTCGCTCAGCGCGTGGAGGTCATTGTCGACCGCGACAGCCCGCAGGGCACCTGGACGCTGGCGGGCGGCACGATCCACCACCTCGCCCTCAACACCGGCGACGAAGAGAACCAGTTGAAACTGCGCGCCCATATAGAGGGCCTCGGCTTCACCGATATTTCGGAGCAGAAGGACCGCAACTACTTCAAGTCCTGCTATGTCCGCTCCCCCGGAGGCGCGCTGTTCGAAATTGCCTGGACCACGCCCGAAGGCTGGGCCAAGGACGAGCCCCCGGGCCAGATCGGCAAGACGCTGGTCTTCCCGCCATGGTTCAAGGACCGCGAGAGTGAATTGCAGGCCGGCCTGGAAGAGGCGGATTTCGCGTGAGTTCAGGCAGCGGTCCGCTCCGGCTTGGGCCAAGAGGTCCGGAGGCGAAGGCGATTTGCGTCTTCGTCCACGGCCGCGGCCAATCGCCCGAAGAGATGCAGTCGCATGTGCTGTCGCGGCTTTCCGCGACCGCCGTGGCCTTTATCTTGCCGCGTGCACCACACGGCATGTGGTGGGAGGCGCGTGCCGTCGACCCGTTGACGCCGGTCGCCCGCGCGCAGCTTTCCGACGCGCTTGACCACCTTGCGGCCGCAATGGTCGCGGCGCGGGCCGAACTGCCCGGACTGCCGCTTCTTCTCGCGGGCTTCTCGCAAGGGGCGTGTCTGTCGATCGAATATCTCTGCGCGGGGCTGCCGCCGCCGGACGCTTTGGCGGCCTTCACGGGCTGCCGTGTCGGCGTTCCGGCGGACGAAAGATCCGAGGCGGCGCCGGCCGGAATGCCGATCTATCTTTCCGGCGGCGATGCCGATCCCTGGATACCAGTCTCGGCGTTTGCCGATGCCGCGCAATCGCTAGGCCGGTTTGGCGCGAGCCTGCGGGCCGATCTGTTCCCGGGCCGCGGCCATGAGGTCTCGGACGCCGAGATCGCCATGCTGGGCACGATCCTCGACGACCTCGCGGCCGGGCGTGGCCCGCGCATGGAGGCGGCGCGATGATGGACAGCTTCACCTTTCCGGGCCTGACGACACGGGTGGTCTTCGGTTCCGGCACCATGGCTCGCGTCGAGGAGGAAGTCCGGCGGCTTGGCCATGACAAGGTGATGGTGCTGTCGACATCGCATCAGATGGGCGATGCGGAAAGACTGGCCGCAAGCCTTGGTGGCCTCGCCGCCGGGATATTTGCCGGCGCGGTCATGCATACCCCTGTCGATGTCACGGAAAAGGCCGTCGATGCCTTCCGCAGCAGCGGCGCTTCGGCGGTCGTCAGCCTCGGCGGCGGCTCGACCACCGGGCTCGGCAAGGCCATTGCCGTGCGCACCGGCGCCGACCAGGTGGTCATTCCCACCACCTATGCCGGCTCGGAAATGACCGACATCCTCGGCGAGACCGCGGCCGGCGAGAAGACCACCCGCCGCTCGCCGGACATCCGCCCCGAGACGGTGATCTACGACGTCGATCTGACATTGAGTCTGCCGGTAGGTCTCACCGTGACCTCGGCGATGAACGCGATCGCTCATGCGATGGAGACCTTCTATGCCCCCGATCGCAACCCGGTGATCGTGCTGATGTGCAGGGATGCCATGATTGCCTTCAAGGACGGCATTCCAAGGCTGATCGGCGACCCGCAGGATCGCGCGGCGCGGACGCAGGCGCTCTATGCGGCGTGGTGCTGCTCGACCGCACTCGGCTATGTCTCGATGGCGCTGCATCACAAGCTGGCGCATGTCTTCGGCGGCTCGTTCGATACGCCGCATGCCGAAACCCACGCCATCCTGCTGCCCTACACGACCGCCTTCAACGAAGCGGCAGTGCCCGATCTGCTGCGCCCCATCGCCGAGGCATTCGGCGGCGGCTCGGCGGGCGGCGGGCTCTGGGATTTCGCACAGTCGGTCGGCTCTCCGCTGAGCTTGAAGGCGATCGGCATCGCGGAGACCGATCTCGACCGCGCGGCGGCGATCGCGGTCAAGAATGCCTATGCGAATCCGAGGCCAATCGATCCAGGATCGATAAGGGAACTCCTTCAGGCGGCGTGGGAGGGACGCCGTCCGGGGGCTTGAGAATAAAACAAGAGGGAGGAACTGCACATGATCACAAGACGTAGCCTACTGAAAGCCTCGGCGGCGACAGGCCTGACGCTCGCCGGTTCGCGCCTGGCGACGCCGGCCATCGCGCAAGGCGCCAAGATCCGCCTGGGCTATGTTTCGCCGCAGACCGGGCCGCTTGCCGGCTTCGCGGAAAGCGATGCCTACAATATCAAGGCCTTCCTCGCTTCCGAGGCAGGCAAGAACTTCGAGGTCATCGTCAAGGACAGCCAGTCGAATCCCAATCGCGCGGCCGAGGTGGCGAAGAGCCTGATCGTCGATGACGAGATCAACCTGATGCTCGTCGGCTCGACGCCCGAGAACACCAACCCTGTGGCCACCACCTGCGAGGCGGAGGGCGTGCCGGTCATCTCGACGATGGCGCCGTGGCAGCCCTGGTTCATCGGCCAGCAGGGCAATCCGGCCGATCCGTCCTCATGGAAGCCTTTCAACTTCGCCTATCATTATTTCTGGGGTCTCGAAGACATCATCGCCGTCTACACCGGCATGTGGAAACAGCTTTCCACCAACGGCAAGGTGGGCGGGCTGTTCCCCAACGATGCCGACGGCAATGCCTGGGGCGACCCCAAGAATGGATTGAAGCCCGGCCTCGATGCCGCCGGCTTCAGCCTTGCCGATCCTGGCCGCTATCAGAACCTTTCGGACGATTTCACCGCGCAGGTCAACGCCTTCAAAGCCGCCAATGCCGAGATCGTTACCGGGGTGGTCATTCCCCCCGACTTCACCACCTTCTGGAACCAGGCCCGCCAGCAGGGCTTCAACCCCAAGGCGGTGACGGTCGCCAAGGCGATCCTTTTTCCGCAATCGGTCGAGACGCTCGGCGATGCTGGCCACAACCTCTCGTCCGAGGTCTGGTGGTCGGCCTCGCATCCGTTCAAATCGTCGCTGACGGGCGAGAGTTCGGCCGAACTCGCTGCGGATTTCACCGCCAAGACCGGCCGTCCCTGGACCCAGCCGATCGGTTTTGTCCATTCGCTGTTCGAGGTGGCGGCCAATGTCATGGGCCGCGTGTCGGATCCAACCAATGCCGAGGCGATCGCGGCGGCGATAGCGGCCACCGACATGACGACGGTGGTGGGCAAAGTGGCCTGGAGCGGTGCGGGATTGCCACCTTTCGCCGCGAAGAACGTCTGCAAGACACCGCTCGTTGGCGGGCAGTGGCGCAAGAAGGCCGGTGGCGGCTTCGATCTGGTGATCGTCGAAAACGCCGGCGCCTCCGAGATACCCACCGCCGGCAAGATGGAAGCCCTGGCCTGACGCTGCCGAGGGCGGCTGATACCGCCGCCCTCGTTCGGCGCGACCCAAGGATGATAGTGATGATACTCAGGCTGGAAAACGTTTCGAAGTCCTTCGGCGCCCTGAAGGTTGCGGATTCCGTGACCGTCAGCGTGCCGCGCGGCGAAGCGCTGGGCATTATCGGCCCGAACGGCGCGGGAAAATCGACGCTCTTCAACCTGATCACCGGCAATCTGTTTGCCAATGAGGGGCGCATCGAATTGCTCGGCCGCGACGTGACCCGTGCTCCGGCGATGGAGCGGGTGCGCATGGGCGTTGGCCGCAGCTTCCAGATTCCGCAGCCTTTCGAGGGGCTGACCGTGTTCGAAAATCTCTTGACCGCTGCCGCTTTCGGCCGCGGCGGACGCGAGGCCGAGATGGTCGACGATTGCGCTGGTATCCTCGAGGAGACGGAGCTTCTCAGGAAGGCCAATTTCGTGGCCGGCTCGCTGAGCCTTCTCGACCGCAAGCGCCTCGAACTCGCCCGCGCCCTGGCGACAGGCCCTGAGCTTCTGCTTCTGGACGAGATCGCCGGCGGTCTGACGGAGGGCGAATGCAAGGCCCTGGTCGCGACGATCAAGGCGATCCACGCCAGGGGCACGACAATCATCTGGATCGAGCATGTGCTGCACGCCCTGAATTCGGTGGTAGAGCGGCTTCTCGTGCTGGATTTCGGGCGTGTGATCGGGATCGGTGCGCCTGATGAGATCATGGCCTCGAAGGCGGTTCGCGAAATCTATCTGGGGCTCGAGGTCTGATGCTGGAAACGCGTGGCCTCACCGCGAATTACGGCCAGTTCCGGGCGCTGTTCGGTGTGGATATCAGCGTGGCCGCGGGCGAATGCGTGGCGATTATCGGCGCCAATGGCGCCGGAAAATCCACGCTGATGCGCTCGATCACGGGCGTGATCGGCAACGAGCCCGGCATGGTGCTGCACAGGGGCGAGTCGATCGGCGCGCTGTCTTCGGCCCAGATCATGAAGTGCGGCATCGCCATGGTGCCGGAGGGGCGCCGACTGTTCCCTTCGCTCACCGTCGAGGAAAACCTGCTGGTCGGCGGGCAAGCGCGCAAGGTGCCGGGGCCGTGGAACCTCGACGCGGTCTATGATCTTTTTCCGATCCTGCGCGAGCGGCGCAAGAGCCCCGGCACAGCGCTCTCGGGCGGCCAGCAGCAGATGGTGGCGATCGGCCGGGCGCTGATGTCGAACCCCGAATTGCTGCTCTGCGACGAGATCAGCCTCGGCCTCGCGCCCGTCGTCATCCGCGACATCTATGCAGCCCTTCCCAGGATCCGCGAAGGCGGCGCCGCGATCGTGCTGGTGGAGCAGGATATCGGCAAGGCGCTGGCGGTCGCCGACCGTGTCTACTGCATGATGGAGGGCCGCGTCACGCTGGCCGCCAGGGCGGCCGAGGTCAAGCGCGAAGACATCCATTCTGCCTATTTCGGAGTGGCGGCATGATCCGGAAACCGAGGCTCCGTCATCTGCTCGCGCAGCGCTCTTGTGGCCTGATCGAGGTGGCGCGGCGATGATCTGGCTGGACACCCTCGTGCAGGGGATTCTGCTGGGCGGGCTCTATGCCCTGTTTGCAGCGGGATTGAGCCTCGTCTTCGGCATCATGCGGCTGGTGAATCTCGCCCATGGCGACCTCATCATTCTTGCCGCCTATCTGGTTTTGATGGGCGTCACGCTGCTCGGCCTGTCGCCCTGGATCGCTGCCCTGGTCGCCATGCCGGCGATGTTCGCGCTCGGCTGGCTGCTGCAGACCGTCGTGCTGAACCGCGTGCTGGGCAAGGACATCCTGCCGCCGCTTTTGGTCACCTTCGGCCTGTCGGTCGCCCTGCAGAACGGCCTGCTCGAGGCCTTCTCCGCCGACAGCCGCCGCATTCCGGTGGGCGCGTTGGAAGGGGCATCGCTCGATCTCGGGCTGGTCACGGTGGGGATCATGCCGCTGATGACCTTTGCCTCGGCGATCGTGATGATCATTGCCCTGAACGGGCTCTTTTACCACACCGCGCTCGGCCGTGCCTTCCGCGCCACCTCGGACGACGCCGTGACGGCGGGGCTGATGGGGATAGAGCCGAAGCGGATTTTCGCGATCGCCACCGGGATCGCCATGGTCGTGGTGACGCTGGCGGCCCTCTATCTCGGCATGCGGGCAAACTTCGATCCTTCGATCGGGCCGGCGCGGCTGATCTATGCCTTCGAGGCGGTGATCATCGGCGGCCTCGGCAGCCTATGGGGAACGCTCGCGGGCGGGATCATCATCGGCGTGGCGCAGACGTTTGGTGCCGCGCTCAATCCGGAATGGCAGATCCTGGCCGGCCACATCGCCTTCCTGGCCGTGATGCTGCTCAAACCGCGCGGGCTTTTTCCGCGCGCAGTGGATTGAGGGGCGGCATGTATCGACTGACAACCCGCACCCGCGCCGGAACCGTAACCGCGATCACGGTGCCGATCGTCATCGTCGCCGCGCTCGCGCTGCCTGCCGTGGCCTCGCGGGGCGTTATACAGGATCTGTTCTTCATCCTCACCATGCTGACGCTGGCGCAGATATGGAACCTTCTAGCGGGCTATGGCGGCCTGGTCTCGGTGGGTCAGCAGGCCTTCGTCGGCATCGGCGCCTACGCGATGTTCGCCGGCGTGATCCTGCTTGGCTGGAATCCGGTCCTGGCGATCCCACTGGGGGGGCTTGCGGCGCTGGTGCTGGCGGTTCCGACGGCCTTCTTCGCATTCCGTTTGCAGGGCGCCTATTTCGCCGTCGGCACCTGGGTGATCGCTGAAGTGACGCGCCTGCTGGTCGCGCAGTGGAAGGCGCTCGGCGGCGGCACCGGCACTTCGCTGCCGCGCGAGGCGACGAGCAGTATTCTGGGCACCGATGCGATCAGGGCGCTGTTCGGCGTCCGCGAGGCCGCGGCACGCGATGTCCTGGCCTACTGGCTGGCTTTGGCGCTGGTCGTGGCTGTGACCGGCGGCATCTATTGGCTGCTGCGCAATCGCCTCGGGCTGGCGCTGGCGGCGGTGCGCGACAATGTCGACGCGGCGCAATCGGTCGGCGTCGATACTGGTCGGCTCAGATGGGCGGTCTTTCTGATCGCCGCGGCCGCCACCGGGCTGACCGGCGCGCTGATCTTTCTGCAGACGGCCCGCATCTCGCCGGGAGCGGCCTTTGCCGTCACCGACTGGACCGCCAACGTCATCTTCATAGTCGTCATCGGCGGCATCGGCACCATCGAGGGGCCGATCCTCGGTGTGCTGGTCTTCTTTGCGCTGCGCTCGGCGCTGGCCGACTACGGCAGCTGGTACTTGATGACGCTCGGCCTCATCGCCGTCGTCGTAATGCTTTTTGCACCAAAGGGGCTGTGGGGCCTGATCGCGTCCCGCAAGGGCCTGCACCTGTTTCCGGTTCGCCGCAGGCTGACCGGTCCGAAGATCGAGGGAGGAATTTGATGGCGGATATCGAAACCGACGTGCTGATCGTCGGCACTGGCCCGGCCGGCTCGGCCACCGCCGCGCTGCTGTCCAGCTATGGCGTCGCCAACATGATCGTCAATCGCTATCGCTGGTTGTCGAACACGCCGCGTGCCCACATCACCAACCAGCGCACCATGGAAGTGCTGCGCGACCTTGGGCCGGAGGTAGAGGCCGAGGCCATAATGCACGCCTCCCCGCAGGAGCTGATGGGCGAGAACGTGTTCTGCGAAAGCCTGGCCGGCGAGGAGATCGGCCGCATGAAGAGCTGGGGCGTCCATCCGCTCTCCAAGGCCGAACATCTCCTGTCGTCTCCCTGCTTCATGAACGATCTGCCGCAGACCTTCATGGAGCCGATCCTGTTCAAGTCGGCTTGCGCCCGCGGCACGCAGGCCCGCATGAGCACGGAATATGTCTGCCATGTCCAGGATGCGGACGGCGTGACGACGACCTGCCACGATCGGCTGTCGGGCAAGGATTTCACCGTGCGGTCGAAGTTCCTCGTCGGCGCCGACGGCGGCAACTCGCTGGTGGCCGAGCATCTGGGCCTGCCGCTCGAGGGCAAGATGGGCGTCGGCGGCTCGATGAACATCCTGTTCAGGGCCGATCTCTCGAAGTATGTCGCCCACCGGCCGAGCGTCCTCTACTGGGTCATGCAGCCCGGCGCCGACGTCGGCGGCATCGGCATGGGTCTCGTGCGCATGGTGCGGCCGTGGGACGAATGGCTGATCGTCTGGGGCTACGACATCAACCAGCCGCCGCCTGAAGTGACGCCGGAACTGGCCACCAGCGTCGCGCGTCAACTGGTCGGAGATCCCGCGCTCGAGATCGAGCTCCTGGGCGCCAACACTTGGACCGTGAACAACTGCTTCGCCACGCACATGCAGAAGGGGCGGGTGTTCATTATGGGCGATGCCGCGCACCGGCATCCGCCCTCGAACGGGCTCGGCTCGAACACATCGATCCAGGACGGGTTCAACCTCGCCTGGAAGCTTGCCAAGGTCGTCAAGGGGCAGGCGGGGGTCGGGCTTCTGGACAGCTTCTCGGCCGAGCGCGCACCGATCGCGCGCCAGATCGTGACACGGGCGAACCAGTCCATCGCCGAATTCGGACCGATCTTCGAGGCGCTCGGCATGGACGGCGGCGTGGATCACGACAAGATCCACAGGAACATGGAGGCTCGCGCCGATGCGACGCCCGTCGCCGAAGCGCAGCGCGAGGCGCTCCGCAAGGCCATCGCCTTCAAGAAATACGAGTTCGACGCCCATGGCGTCGAGATGAACCAGCGCTATGCCTCCGGCGCGGTGGTGACCGACGGCCAGCGCGAGCCGCCTTTCGAGAAGGATCGCGAGCTGCATTATGCGCCGACAACGTGGCCCGGTGCGCGCTTGCCGCATGTCTGGGTCTTCGAGCGCTCCGGCAGGAAAGTCTCGACGCTCGATCTTTGCGGGCATGGCGAGTTCACGCTGTTGACCGGCATTGGCGGCGAGGCGTGGGTCGCAGCGGCGGAGACGGTGGGCGCGGAACTCGGTCTGCCGATCCGCAGCCATGTGATCGGCCCGCGTCGCGCGATCGAGGATCATACCGGCGACTGGGCCGGCGCGCGGGAGATCCGCGACAACGGCTGCCTGATCGTTCGTCCCGACCATCATGTTGCCTGGCGTTCCGAAACGCTGGCGGCCGATCCGGCGGCCGAACTGCGCCGGGTCTTCAAATCCGTTCTGGCGCGCTGAGGAGGATCGCATGATCGACGAACACGAATCCGGCTATTTCACCGAAGCGAACTCGGCCGAGGTCGTGGTGGCGCGGAACAGGAACGCCAAGGACGAGCGACTCAAAGAGGTGATGGAGGTCATCACCCGCAAGCTGCACGAGGCGGTGAAGGAGATCGAGCCGACACAGGAGGAATGGTTCGGCGCGATCATGTTCCTGACGCGGACAGGCCAGATCTGCAACGAGTGGCGGCAGGAATACATCCTGCTGTCGGATGTTCTCGGTGTCTCGATGCTGGTCGATGCGATCAACAACCGCAAGCCGTCGGGCGCCTCGGAATCGACGGTGCTGGGACCCTTCCACGTCGCCGATGCGCCCGAACTGCCGATGGGCTCGAACATCTGCCTCGACCAGAAGGGCGAGCCCATGTTCGTGCATGGCCGCATCCTCGATACCGAGGGCAAGCCGATCGCAGGCGCCAAGATCGACGTCTGGCAGGCCAATGACGAGGGCTTCTACGACGTGCAGCAGAAGGGCATCCAACCCGACTTCAACCTGCGCGGCGTCTTCCGCACCGGCGCGGACGGGCGCTACTGGTTCCGCGGCGTGAAGCCCAAATACTACCCGATCCCGGACGACGGCCCGGTCGGCAAGCTGCTGGGCGCGCTGGGGCGTCACCCAAATCGTCCGGCGCATCTCCACTACATCGTCGAGGCCGCGGGCTTCGAAGCGCTGACCACGCACATCTTCGACCCGGACGACCCGTACATCGATTCAGATGCCGTCTTCGGCGTGAAGAAGAGCCTGCTCGCCGAATTCCGCAAGGTCGAGGACGCCGAAGCTGCCGCCAGGGTCGAGGTTGCGGCCCCGTTCTACGACGTGGAGTTCGATTTCGTGCTGTCGCACAAGGGAGGAAACTGATGGCCGCACTTGAGAAGATGTTCGATGTCAGAGGCAAGTCGGTGATCGTCACCGGGGGCGCCAGCGGCATCGGGCAGGCCTATGCCGAGATCATGGCCGAGCACGGAGCGAAGGTCTGTATCTTCGACCTGAACCCTGCCGGGCTTGACGCGACCGTGGCCGCGATCAGGGCGGTGGGTGGCGATGTCTGGGGCCAGGTTGTCAATGTCGGCGACCGCGCGGCCATGGCCGCAGCCTTCGACAAGGTCGCCGGGAAGGCAGGCTCGATCGATGTCGTGTTCGCCAATGCCGGGATCGATGCCGGGCCGGGCTTCAACACCCCGACGGGCGAAAGGAACCCCGAGGGCGCCATCGAGAACCTGCCCGACGAGCACTGGGACAAGGTGATCGAGATCAACCTGACCTCGGTCTACACCACGATCAAGCATGCCGTCCGGCATATGAAGCCGAATGGCGGCGGCCAGATCATCGTCACGTCGTCCATTGCATCGCTGATCAACGAGAGCATCGTGGGCACGCCCTACATGCCCGCCAAGGCCGCGGTGAACCATCTCGTTCGCCACATGGCGATGGAGCTTGGCGACTACAACATCCGCATCAATGCCATCCTGCCCGGACCGTTCATCACCAACATCGCCGGCGGCCGGCTGCGCAATCCGGCGGACCGCAAGGCCTTCGAGGCCCAGTCGCTGCTCGGTCGGATCGGCGACCCGGAAGAGATCAAGGGCCTGGCGCTTTATCTGGCGTCGCCGGCCGCGTCTTACGTCACGGGCTCGCTGATCGTAATCGATGGCGGCTCACTGCTGAGGATGACCTGAAGCCGCTTTGAACTGAGACCGGTCCCGTGGGCCGGAGAAACTTAACCCAGGGAGGAACCGACGATGAGCTACTACAACAGACTGGTGAAATCGGGCTTGCGGCCCAGCCGCCGAAGCGTCCTGAAGGGGATTGGAGCCGGCCTTGCCGCCAGCACGCTTGGCATGCCGGCCTATGTGCGCGCCGCGACGGCGGGAAAGATCAAGCTCGGCTATCTCAGCCCGACGACCGGACCGCTCGCCCTGTTTGGTGAAACGGATGGCTACACCTTGCAGAAGATCCGCGCCCTGCTCGGCGGCCAGCTGCAATGCGCCGACGGCAATACTTACGAAATCGAGATTCTTGACCGCGACAGCCAGTCCAATCCGAACAAGGCATCGGAAATCGCCGGCAATCTGATCCTGAACGACGAGGTGCATCTGCTCGTGCCGGCCTCGACCACCGACACGATCCTGCCCGCGGCCGAGCAGGCCGAGCTTTATGAAACGCCCTGCATTTCCTCGGGCGCTCCCTGGCAAGCGGTGATCATGCCGCGCGGCGGCGGCAAGCAGACTTTCGACTGGACCTATCATTTCTTCTGGGGCCTCGACGAGGCGTTGAACACCTTCGTCGGGCTCTGGAACCATCTGGAGACCAACAAGAAGGTCGGGATGCTGTTCCCCCAGAACATCGACGGCGAGACCTGGGGCAACGACGAATATGGCTTGCCAGCGCCGACCCGCAAGGCCGGCTACGAGGTCGTGGTGCCCGGCTATTTCCAGCCCCGCACCAATGATTTTTCCGCACAGATAGCCGAGTTCAAGAAGCAGGGCTGCGAGATCATCGGCGGCATTACCTATCCCGACGATCTGAAGACCTTCGTCACCCAGTGCAACCAGCAGGGCTTCAAGCCGAAGGCGGTCACGGTGGCGGCGGCGCTCTTGTTCCCGGGTGGCGTCGAGGCCATGGGTCCTCTAGGCAACGGCATGTCCTCGGAGGTCTGGTGGACCCCGGCCTTCCCGTTCAAGTCGTCGCTGACCGGCCAGGTCAGCAGCGACATCGCCAGCGAATGGGAAGCCGATACGAAGCGCCAGTGGACGCAGCCGCTGGGCTATTCGCATGCCTTGCTCGAGGTCGCCCTCGACATACTGAAGCGCTCTTCCAATCCGCTCGACCGTGCGGCCAATCGTGACGCTCTGGTCGCTACCGATCTGCAGACGCTGGTCGGTCATATCAAGTTCGACGGCTCGCCCCACAAGAACATCTGCAAGACGCCGATCTTCGGCGGCCAGTGGGTGAAGGGCGAGAAATGGCCTTATGACCTGAAGATCGTCGACAACACTGTCAATCAGCTCTTCGCGCCGCAGCAGGCTATCCAGCCGATCGCCTGGTGACATGAGCGGGAACGCGGGCAGAGTTATGAGTAGGGAAATCCTGCTGAAAGCGCACGGCGTGTCGAAGTCCTTCGGCGCTGTCCGCGTCCTGCATGACGTGACTTTCGACGTGCATCGGGGCGAGGTGCTTGGCATCCTCGGCCCGAACGGGGCGGGCAAAACGACGCTGTTCAACATGATCAGCGGCGATTTGAAGACGTCCGGCGGCGAGATCCAGCTCGGCGACACCGCGCTTCGCGGCGAGCCGCCCTTCCGGCGCTGCCAGATGGGCATCGGGCGGACCTATCAGATCCCGCGTCCCTATTCCGGCATGACCACCTTCGAAAACCTGCTGGTCGCCGCCGCTTTCGGCGACGGCCGGTCGGAGAAGAAAAGCTATGCCTTCTGCGCCCAGGTCCTGCGCGATTGCGAGCTCTCCGACAAGGCCAATGTCTCGGCCGGCGCGCTCACTCTGCTCGATCGCAAGCGGCTGGAGCTGGCGCGCGCGCTGGCGTCGGATCCGAAGCTGCTGCTTCTGGACGAGATCGCGGGCGGCCTGACCGACGATGAATCGAAGGCGCTGGTGGCGCTGGTGCGCCGCATACGCGACCGCGGCATCACCATTGTGTGGATCGAGCATGTGCTGCACGCGCTGCTGGCGGTGGCCGACCGGCTGTTGGTGCTGAACTTCGGCGAGAAGATCGCTGAAGGCGTGCCAGCCGAAGTGATTGCGCTGCCCGAGGTCCAGCGCGTCTACATGGGGATCGAGGCATGACGGCCGTTCTTTCCACCCACGGCCTGTTGGCCCGCTATGGCGATTTCCAGGCGCTCTACGGCGTCGACATCGAGCTGCACCAGGGTGAGGCCGTGGCCTTGATCGGCGCTAACGGGGCAGGAAAATCCACACTCCTGCGTTCGATCATGGGCCTGCTCCCGGTCCGGCGCGAGATGGTGCTGCTGCACGGCGAGGCCGTTGGCGGCACCACCACGGACCGCATGGTGCAGAAGGGTGTCGCCATCGTGCCGGAGGGCCGTCGGCTCTTCACCGGCATGTCGGTCGAGGACAATCTGCGCGTCGCCATCGACCAGGCCGCGCGCATGGGCGCCAAGGGCGGATGGACGCTGCCGCGGTTGCACCTGCTGTTCCCGATCCTAAAGGAGAAGGCCCGCACGCAGGTCCAGAGCCTCTCGGGCGGGCAGCAACAGATGGTGGCGATCGGCCGCGCACTGCTCTGCCAACCTCGCGTGCTGCTCTGCGACGAGATCAGCCTTGGTCTTGCGCCGAAGGTGATCCGCGAGATCTATGCCGCCTTGCCCGAAATCCGCGCCACCGGAACGGCGATGATCGTGGTCGAACAGGATGTAGGCCTCGCCCGAACCGCCACGGACCGCCTCTACTGCATGCTGGAGGGGCGCGTGACCCTGACCGGCAGGTCCGCCGAGATCACGCGTGAGCAGATCGGCAAAGCCTATTTTGGAGCAGGCCATGGAGTGGTTTGACGCCTTGGTGCAGGGAGTCCTGCTGGGCGGCATGTATGCCCAGTATGCGCTCGGCATGGCGCTGATGTTCGGCGTCATGCGGATCGTCAACATCAGCCATGGCGATCTGGTGATCCTTTTGTCGCTGATAGGCATTTCGATAGCCACGGCCTGGGGTCTGGGACCGCTGCCTGTGCTGATCTTACTGGTGCCGCTCGCGGTGCTGATGGGCTGGGTGCTGCAGAAGGCCGTGCTGAACCGCGTGGTGGGCAGCGATCCGCTGCCCTCGCTGATCGCCACCTTCGGACTTTCGATCGCGCTGCAGAACCTGATGCTGCAGATATGGTCCGCGAACAGCCGATCGTTGCCCGGCCATGGAATAGAGAGTCAATCCATCGAGATCGGCGGTATCTATGTCGGCCTCCTGCCGCTGATCGTGCTGGCCGTCGCCACGGGGTTGACAGGAGGCCTCGACCTGACGCTGAAGCGCACGCGCTTTGGCCGGGCGCTCCGCGCCGCGTCGGCCGATGTCGAGGCAGCGGCGATGACCGGCATCAATCCGCGCGCCGTCTATGCTATGGCGACAGCGGCAGCGGTCGGCATCCTCGGCTTTGCAGCCGTCTTCCAGGCGTTGCGGTCGACCGTCGCGCCGGCCGACGGACCTGCCCAGCTGATCTACGCCTTCGAAGCGGTGATCATCGGCGGCATGGGGACGGTATGGGGCGCCTTCGCTGGCTCGATGGTCCTCGGCATCTCGCAGGCCATCGGCTTCCGCATTGATCCGGGCTTCGGCGTGCTCGCCGGACATATCGTCTTCCTGATCGTGCTGGCGACCCGCCCGCAGGGCCTGTTCGGAAAGGCATTGTCATGAGTGCGATCCCCTATGTGGCAACCGAGGTGCCTGAGGTCCTGGTCCAGCGCCAGACCCGGTCCGGTCGCATCGCGATGACGCTGGCTGTGCTGGCGCTGATCGGTGTCGCCGCCATGCCATGGTGGGCCTCGACCGGCACGATCCGGTCGATTCTGGTGCTGTGCTGCTACATCGCCGTCGCTCAGATGTGGAACCTGCTCGCCGGCTATGCCGGCCTCGTCTCGGTGGGTCAGCATGCCTTCATGGGAGCGGCCGGCTATGCGCTCTTCGTGTTGGCCCAGACTTACGGCATCAATCCGTTTGTGGCGGTCTTCCTTTCGCTGCTGGTGCCGGCCGCGCTGGCCGTGCCGATCTACCTGCTGCTGCATCGCCTGGATGGCCCCTATTTTTCGATCGGCACATGGGTGGTGGCCGAGGTCTTCCGGCTGACCGCCTCGAACCTGCCGCTCGTCAATTCCGGCGCGGGCATGTCGCTTCGCGTGATGAAGGACTATTCGGCCTTCGAGCGGAATGTCGCCATGTCGCTGCTCTGCGCGGGGATGCTGCTCGTCACGCTGGGCGGCAGCTACTGGCTGCTTCGCTCGCGCTTCGGCCTTGCGCTGATCGCCATGCGCGACAATCCGGTCGCGGCCGCAAGCCAGGGCGTGAATGTCGTCAAGCTGCGCTTCCTGATCTACGTCGCGTCGGCGGTCGGCTGCGGTCTTGCCGGGGCGATCTATTTCATGGCGCAGCTCCGCATCACCCCGGGTTCGGCCTTCGATCCGATGTGGGCCAACGTCGCGATCTTCATCGTCATGGTCGGCGGAATCGGCTCCATCGAGGGCGTTCTGATCGGATCCCTGATTTTCTTCATCGCGGACCGCTGGTTCGGCGAATACGGCGCGACTTATTTCGTTGTCCTCGGCCTGATGACGCTTCTGGTCGCGCTCTACGCCCGGACGGGCATCTGGGGCCTGATCTCGAAACGGTGGGATGCACCATGGTTCCCGATCCGACGCAAGCTCGTCGACCCGAACCGCTGACGAGGAGGATTCATGAAAGCCGCCATCTTCGATAGGGTCGGCGTCCCGCTGCGGATCGGCACGGTGCCGGACCCGACGCCGGCACCGGGCGAGGTCGTCTTGCGTGTCGCCGCCTGCGGCATCTGCGGCAGCGATCTGCATATCACCGAGGACCCCGTGCCTTTCGGCATCGAGGCAGGCTTCGTGCTCGGCCATGAATTCTCTGGGGACATCGTCGCGGTCGGATCGGAGGCAACAGGCCTTCGGATCGGTGACCGTGTCGCCGTCGCGCCTATGCGCGGTTGCGGACACTGCGAAGCCTGCGAGCGCGGCGATCCGGCGCGCTGTCGCGAGATGGAGCTGATCGGCGGCGGCTATGCGCAATACGCGACCGTGGCCGCACGCCAGTGTCATATCCTGCCCGGCGATGTGGCGCTCGAGGATGGTGCGTTGGCCGAGCCACTGTCGGTCGCTCTGCATTGCATCGTCCGCTCGGGCATGAAGCCGGGGGATCGGGTCGGCATCCTGGGCGCTGGGCCGATCGGACTGCTCGTCGCCTTCTGGGCGCGGCGGATGGGGGCGTCGCGTGTCGTGGTGGCCGACATCCACGGCCATCAGCGCGAGCGTGCGCTTGCTCTCGGCGCGACCGGCTTCGCGCTTTCGGGCGAAAAGCTGACCGAAAACCTCGCCGATCTCTGTGGCGGAGCGCCAGACATTGTCTTCGAATGCGTCGGCAAGCGCGGCCTCATCGGCGCGGCGGTCGAAGCGGTGCGGCTGCAGGGCACGGTGGTTGGCGTCGGCTTGTGTATCGGCGGCGACGAATGGGATCCGTTCATTGCGCTGACCAAGGAAGTGAACCTGCTGTTCTCGGTCTTCTTCCATCAGCGCAACGAATTCGGCGTCGCCCTCGATGCGCTGCGCGGCGGACCTTTCGCACCGCAAGCTCTGGTCACCGACCGGATCGATCTCTCGCCAGTTCCGCAGATATTCGAGAGCCTTCGCCGCCGCACCACGCAATGCAAAGTGCTGATTCAGCCGGACCTTGTTTGAGGCCGCACCTGTTTGAGGAGAGTGAAAATGGCCGTTCAATTCGAAACGCTCGAATACGATATCGGCGGCACGGAAACGGTGGTGAAGGCCATCGGTAGAGGCAAGCCCGTGCTGTTCCTGCACGGCGCCTCGACGCTTGAAGGCTTCGGCTTCGCGGAGGGCCTCGCCGACCGCTTCCGCGTGCTCTGCCCGAGCCATCCGGGCTTCGGCTTTTCTGGCCCGGCGCCGCATGTCGCTGCGATGTCCGACCTGGTTCTGCACTACCTGAACCTGCTCGATGTTCTGAACCTGCCGGAGAAGCCTCATCTCATCGGCTTTTCCATGGGCGGCTGGATGGCGACCGAGCTCGCCGGCCTTGCGCGCGAGCGTTTCGACAAGGTGGTGCTGATCGCTCCCGCCGGGCTCAACGACCCCGCGCATCCGGCCACCGATCTGGGCGCGGTCGCGCCGCAGGAGCTGCCGGCCTATCTGGCGCATGACGTCTCGGTGGCGCTGCGCTATTTCCCGGACGGCTCAGACCCCGCCTTTGCCGAGGCCTTCGGCGCCGACCGCGTCCGCGAAGGCGACACGCTCGGCCGGCTGCTGGCGCCGTTCGGCATGGGCCATCCGAACCTGCGGCGCTTTCTGGCGCGTATCGCCAATCCGACGCTGGTCGTCTGGGGCACCAGGGACCGTCTGCTGCCGGCTGGCCAGGCGCCGCTCTTCGTCGAAGCCCTGCCCGACGCACGCCTGATCCTGGTCGAGGATGCCGGCCATTTCGTCATGCAGGAGAAACCCGAAACACTCAGGAAGATCGGCGATTTCCTCGCCGGCTGACCGCATTGAAAAGGAGGAGAAGACAATGAACAAACCCATCAAGCACGGCTCGTGGGGGACGACCACCGACTATCGCGACTTGCTCAGCAAGATCACGGAGATCGGGCCGGCCCTGGAAGCCAACACCACCGCCGATGAGGAGAATGGCGAACTGACTGCGGCCACGTTCGAGCTGCTGAAGCCGCTGCGCATGTCGCATATCTTCGCCGCGGAGAGCCTCGGCGGTGCGCAGCTGCGACCCACCCAGGGTCTCGAACTGCTGGCGGCGATCACCTGGCACTCTGGGGCGGCTGGTTGGGTTTCCATGGTGCATTGCTGCATCGGTGCGATGTCGGCAGCCTTTCTGCCGGACAGCGCGGTCGAGCGGTTGTTCGCGCCGGGCACCGAAAACCGGTTCTCGGGGCAGGGCGCGCCGCTCGGTATGCTGAAGAAAGTCGATGGCGGCTACCGGCTGAATGGCAAGTGGAGCTATGGCAGCGGCTTCAGCCACGCCACCTACAGCCACAGTGCCGCCTTCGTCGACGACGGCACCGGCAAGCCCGCCAAGGACGAGAAGGGCAACTTGATCATCATGTGCGCCCATGCCCCGATCTCTCAGCACAAGCAGCTCGGCAATTGGGACGTTCTGGGCCTCGGCGGCACCGGCAGCATCGACTATGCGGCCGAGGACGTCTTCATCGCCGACGATCTCGTTTTCCCGATCCTGACCGCACCGCCGCTGCGTCAGAAGGAGTTCTTCAGTCTCGGTGTCGTCGGCCTCGCCGCAATCGGGCATACCGGTTGGGCTCTCGGCACTGGGCGGCGGATGCTGGACGAGATCGCCAAGTTCGCCCGCACGAAGTCAGGCCGCGCTGGGCTGATCGGCGAGAGCGAGAAGTTCTGGCACGACTATGGCCGCGCCGAAGCTCGATATCGCGCTGCCCGCGCCTTTGTCTTCGAAGTCTGGCGCGACATCGAGGCGACGGTCGAGGCCGGCAACAGCGTATCGACGCGACAGATCAGCCTTGTCCATCTGGCCAAATCCGAGATTCACGAGGTTGGCGTGGATATCTGCAATTTCGCCTACCGCGCCGGCGGCGGCGCGTCGCTGCGCGCCGGCGTGATCCAGCGCACCTTCCGCGAGATGATGGTGGCTGCCAATCATTTCACGATCGCGCCGTCGATCGTCACCTCGGCTGGTCGCGACATCGGCGGCCTGTGGAGCGATCGCACCTGGCAGTTCTACGACCTGATCGAGAAGAAGTAGTCGCAAGGGCCGGACGGCGGACGCCGTCCGGCCCCTATTTCACGCTGCAGAAGAGAGATGTCGATGAGCTTCCCGCATCCGATGACCAACGCCTTCCGCGAAGCCTTTCGCCACCATCCGGCCGGTGTTGCCGTGATCACGGCCGATCCCGGCGACAGGCCGGTGGCGATGACCGTATCCTCGCTGATCTCGGTAAGTGCCGCGCCGCCGGTCGTCGCCTTCTCGCTCTCGATGAAATCGACTTCGTCCGAGCCCTTGCTGCGGGCCGAGACCATGGTGATCCACCTGCTGCGCTTCACTGATATCGACCTGGCGCAGCTCTGCGCGTCCAGCGGCGCGGAACGTTTCCCGCCGGGAGGCGCCTGGGCGCGGCTGCCCACCGGCGAACCGCGCTATACCGGCGTTTCGACCTGGTTCCGCGCCCGTCGGCTCGGCGTTCTGCCGATTGAGGGCGCGACGCTTGTCGCGGCCGAACTCCTTGACGGCGAGGTGCTGCCGGACGAGGTCCCTCCGGAGGCGCATTCGCTGGTTTATCTCGACCGTCGCTGGCATCGCCTGCACAAGGAACTGGACGGGGTGGCTGAGCTTCTTGAGTCGTCGCGTTTTCTTTGAACGGCGCCGAAGCGGCGCTGGTTATCAGGTCGTTGCGCACGGAACTCGGAAAGCCAGTCGAAGCGCGTTCGGCGTCAATCGTGCCGTGCTCTCTGGCTGCCAGCGCGGGGTTGAGGGCTATCCGGCCAGTTGGCACTAGCCGGAATTTCGTCCGCATCGGATGCGGTACGAGGGGAAGGCAATTTCGTCGCAGATGACGTCAGACATTTCCGCAAATATCTCACGTATTGACGTTAACTTAACATTCTATTATGGTCTATTTACCGTGTCGGATGCGTCGCTTTTGTATCACTGCTGCTCGTTGATCGTCGTCATGCCTGTCATCCCTATCCCAACCTGCAGGATTGCCTTGCAGCGCCCTTCACCAGTTGCTGAAAGCGGCGGCGCCCATGCCCAGTCTGCTCGGAATCGATAACGGTCTCACGGTCACCAAGGCGGTGATCTTCGATGCCGATGGCACGCAGTTGTCGGTGGCGCGTCGGCGCGTCCCGCAGTCGATGCCCCATGCCCGCTGGGTGGAGCGCGACATGGCCGGCCTCTGGCAAGCGACCGCCGACGCGATCAAGGAGGCGATCGCGCTGTCCGGCCGCCCGGCAGGCGACATCAGGGCGGTGGCGGCGACCGCGCATGGCGACGGTCTTTATCTGCTCGACAAGGATCGTCGGCCGCTAGGCCCCGGAATCCTGTCGCTCGACAGCCGCGCCGGCGAGATTGTCGAACGATGGTCGGCGGATAGGGTCTTCGAAGACGCCTTGGCGCGCACGGGCCAGGCGCCGCACGTGTCGGCGCCGTCGGCGCTGCTGGCCTGGATCAGGAAGAACGAACCCGACCGCTATGGGCGCATCGGGCATATACTGGCCTGCAAGGACTGGCTGCGCTTTTGCCTGACCGGCACGATCGGCACCGACCGTACCGAGGCCAGCACCTCATTCACGGATTTCCGCACGCAGGATTACGCGCTGGAAGCGATGCGCATCTTCGAACTGGACGATCTTTTCGACGCGCTGCCGCCGATGGCGCATTCGGCCGAGATCGCCGGCCACGTTACCGCCGAGGCCGCCGACATGACCGGCCTTGCCAAAGGGACACCGGTCGCGAGCGGCCTGCATGACGTAACTGCCTCCGCACTTGGCATGGGCGGCCATGAGGAGGGCGTGCTTGCCATTGTCGCCGGGACCTATTCCATCAACGAAGTGGTCTCTTCGCAACCGCGCGTCGATCCGCGTTGGCTCTGTCGCAACGCCATCGACGCCGGCCGCTGGAACAACATGGCGATCTCGCCGGCCTCGACCGCGAACTACGATTGGTTTCTCGACACGTTCTGCCGCTCGGAACAGGAGAGGGCATCGGTCGGTGGTGGCTCGATCCACGAGGTTTTGGCGGCAGAGATCGACGAGGCGCTTAAAAAGCGGTCGACCATCCTGTTTCATCCTTATCTGTTCGGCTCCCCCTTTGGCGATGTCGCCAGCGGCAGCTTTGTCGGCCTTCATGGCTGGCACAATCGCGGCGATATGCTCAAGGCGGTTCTGGAGGGCATTGCTTTCAATCATCGTACCCATGTCGAAGCCTTGCGCGACGGCTTTGCCATCAGCGAAATCCGCCTGACGGGCGGCGGCTCGCGCAATCCGGCCTTCGTCCAGATGTTTGCCGATGTGCTGAACGCCCCGGTCACCGTCACCTCGACCGACGAGGCTGCGGCGTTTGGCGCTGCGCTTTGCGCTGGTGCGGCGGTTGGCATCTTCGCGACGCCGCAAGAAGGCGCCCGGCAGGTCGGCATGACGGCGCGCCAATACGAGCCAGTGCTGGCCTCGAGTGCTGTGTTCAACGAGCGCTTTTCCCTCTATGGCCGCATAGCCGGTGCGCTCGTGCCGCATTGGCCCGACATCGAGAAGCTGGCGCGGCCAGACACCGAGGGGACCGCATGATCAAGGCCGACGAACGACGCGAAGAGATCGCCGACTATGTGATCAAGCTCGGCCAGGTACGCATCGACGATCTGGTCGAGCATTTCGGCGTATCGCGCATGACCATCCACCGGCACATCGACCGGCTGGCGCAGCAGGGCGTGTTGCGCAAGCTGCACGGTGCGGTCACGGTTCAGCCTTCCGGTCTCTACGAAAGCGCCTTCCGCTACCGGGTGACGGTCAACCGGGCCGAAAAGGATGCGCTGGCGCGGACAGCACTCGATTATATCGAAGCTGGCCAGGTGGTGATGCTGGACGATTCGTCAACGGCAAATGCGGTCGCTACGCTCCTGCTCGACGTCAAGCCGCTGACCGTCATCACCAACTCAGTGGCGACGGCTGCACTGCTGACCCATGTCGACGAACTCGACTTCATCTGTCTCGGCGGCCAGTACCACAACACCTACAACGCCTATATCGGCATCGTCTGCGAGAACGCGGTGGCGCAGCTGCGCGCCAATGTGCTGATCTGTTCGGCTTCGGCCATCACCGGAACCACCGCCTTCATCCAGGATCCCAATGTCGTGCGGGTCAAGCAGGCGATGATGGCCGCATCGGTCAAGCGTATCCTTCTGATCGACCATGCCAAGTTCGACAGGATCGCGCTGCATGTCTTCGATGATCTGACCAGCTTCGATGTCGTGCTGGCGACCGAAGGCCTGGGCGATGCGCGGGCGCAAGCCCTCGAACGGGCCGGCGTGAAGCTGCGCATCGTCAAGACGAAAGCGCCATGAGCTCGAGCGAAGCAATACGTACGGAAAATCCAGCCGGGCGTCTGGCCGCTATGGCCGGAGCCGGGGAGGTCGACGTCGTCATTCTTGGCGCCGGCATCAACGGGGCAGGGCTGTTTCGCGATCTGTGCGCGCAAGGCGTCAGCTGCCTGATCGTCGACAAGGCGGATTTCGGCTCCGGCACGAGTGCTGCGCCATCGCGGCTCATTCATGGCGGTCTGAAATATCTCGAAACCGGCGAGTTCAGGCTGGTGGCGCAGTCGACGCTCGAACGCAATTTGCTTTTGAAAAACGCGCCGCACTATGTCAGCCCGCTGCCAACGGTCATCCCGATCTTCTCCTGGAGCAAGGGCATGCTGGCTGCGCTGCGGACGCTGTTCGGCTCGACCAGCGCGCCGCGCAGCCGTGGCGCCGTCCTGATCAAGATCGGCCTGATGATCTATGATTTCTATGGCTCGCGAAACCAGGTCATGCCGCGTCACCGCATGGTCGGGCGGCGCCAGGCGCTCAGTGAGATGCCGGCGCTCGCCCCCTCGATCGTCGCCACCGGCACCTATTACGACGCCAAGATAAGCCACCCCGAGAGGCTCGTGCTCGAACTGATCCTCGATGGGCTGCAGGCAAACGAGGCCTCGGCCAGCGCGAACTACACGGCGCTGGCGAAGTCCGCCGATGGCGTGCTGACGTTCCAGCCGGAAAACGGCGCGGCCTTTTCGGTGCGGCCGAAGCTGGTGGTCAATGCCGCCGGTCCATGGATCGACGATGTCAACGATTCGCTAGGCGCGCCGTCGAAGATGATCGGCGGCACCAAGGGCTCGCACATCCTGTTGAAGCACGACGAGCTGGTCAAAAGCCTGGCCGGACGCATGCTCTATTTCGAGGCCGATGACGGCCGCATCTGCCTTGTCTACGACTATCTCGGCCTGGCGCTGGTCGGCTCCACCGACATCAAGGCCGACAACCCCGACGCGGTGCGCTGCGAACCTGACGAAGTCGAGTACCTGCTCGACAGCGTACGGACGCTGCTGCCGGGGATGGCGTTCGAGCGCGACCAGATCGTCTATGCCTATAGCGGCATCCGGCCGCTGCCGGCCTCGGATGCATCGGTGCCCGGCTTGATCAGCCGTGACCACTCGGCGCCCGTCGCCGAGCCGGATCGGAACAGACCATTCGCAGTCATCTCGCTGATCGGCGGCAAGTGGACGACCTTTCGCGGCTTCGCCGAGGAAGTCGCCGACACCGTGCTCGGCCGCCTGCAGCGCAGCCGCAAGGTGACGACGCAGACCATGCCGATCGGCGGCGGCAGGGATTTCCCGGCTGATGCTGCAGCGCGAGCAAGTTGGCTGGCTCTGGCTCACTCGGAGACGGGCGCTGGAGAACGGCGTCTCGAGGCGCTGCTGTCGCGATATGGCACCAGAGCCACGCAGATCGCCACACATGAGCCGGATGATGAGGGCCGACTGCCGGATTCAGAAAGCTACAGCCGATCGGAAATTGACTACATCGTCCGCACCGAGTTCGTCGAACATCTGGCCGATATCGTCATGCGCCGCAGCACCCTGGCGATATCAGGGTCACTGACGGGCCGGGATCTGCAGGAGATTGCGACGATTGCCGGACGGGCGCTGGGCTGGAGCGCCGGGCGCCTCGCAGAGGAAGTCGAGGCCGCCGCCCTGGAACTCGAGGACCGGAACCTGATGCGGCTGGGCTGATCATTCCGTCGCCGATGCTCTTTCCCAAGGCAATCCGGTCGGTTTGCCTAAGGATGCGTCGCATCCCCAATCGCTCAACTCACAGGTGGATTGGGATTTTGCCGATGTCAGATATTATTATGGAGAAACAGCTAGTTAGAAAATAATTAGATAGCCGATGGCTGTGAAATTCTACTGGCTCAGGCACGAAATAACACAGATTGACGTTAAATTAACATAGCCGTATGATCGAGTAACATGCTCACCTGCTAATGGGTCGATGTTGCCCGCCGAAATGCCGGCAGACCGGCGTTTCGGGAAGGGCGAGACCTGTGAATTCCCCATATGTGCATGCGCCAAATCCGGCGAGGGATTGACAGCGATGCAGAGATGTGAAAATTTTTGCACACAAAGATAATAATATCATCTCAGGGAGGAGATGTCTTGAAATCCGGCGGAGCCGCTAACCGCGATCATGAGTCCAGCCTCGCCACCCGCGCGGCCTGGCTTCACTATGCCGGGGGTCTGACGCAGGCCCAGGTGGCCAAGCGGCTCGGCCTGACCAGCCTCAAGGCGCATCGGCTCATCACCCGGGCCACCCAGGATGGCCTTGTCAGGGTGATCATCGACGGCGATGTCGGCGAATGCATCGACCTCGAGCAGCAGCTGATCAATGCTTACGGGCTCGATTACTGCGAGGTCGTTCCCGATCTCGATCAGGACGAGCTGCCGCTGAAGGCGCTTGGCATCGCCGGCGCTCAGTTTCTGAAGCGGGAGATCGATCGCGGCGAGGACATGCTGATCGGCGTCGGCCATGGCCGTACCCTTGCCGCAAGCGTCGAGTATCTGACGCGCACCGCCGCTGCCCATATCCGTTTCGTCTCGCTGCTTGGCGGCGTGACGCGCAAATTCGCGGCCAACCCGCACGATGTCATGCATCGGCTAGCCGAGCGGACCGGCGCGCAGGCTTATGTGATGCCGGTGCCTTTCGTCGCCAACACCGCCGAGGACCGTGAAGTGCTGCTTGGTCAGCGCGGCATTAGCGATGTCTTCGACCTCGCAAGCCGGTCCGACCTGATGTTCGTCGGCATAGGGACCGCCGAGCGGGAAGCTTCGTTGGTCGCTACCGGCATGATCGAACATTCCGAAATCGATGAGGTGAAACGCGATGGCGGCGTCGGCGAGCTGCTCGCCCACTTCTTCGACGACAAGGGGCGCCCGGTGGAAACGGCGCTGTCGGACAGAATTCTCGCGCTTCCGCGGGACCAGTTGAAGGGCCGCCGGATCGTCGCCGTCGCCGGCGGCAAGATCAAAGTGCGTGCCATCAAAGCGGTGCTCGAAAGCCGCTATCTGAGCGGCCTGATCACCGACGAGTCCACCGCTCGTGCCCTTGTCGAACAGAACAAACCCAATGGCGCGAAGCGCCATGTGAACGGAGGATCGTCAAATGCGTGACAAGCGCGGATCAGCCTTGCTGGCGGTTGCGTCATGAGCGCGAAAGCCGCCACCGCATCGACCAGGCCGGCTTCGCCCGCCCTGCGTCGGGCACTTGCCGGCGCCGCGGTTGTCGTCCTGCTCGGCGCCATGGCGCTCGACACCAAGGTGGTCAGGATCGGCTCTGCCGGCGATGTCCGCAGCGCCGTGTTTTCCGCCGCTGACTACGGCAAGTCGGAGTTTCCCAAGGTGCAGGCCGATGTCGAGGCACGCGCCGCCGACGCGGTGACGGTGGCTGCTGCTATCGCCAAGGACAGGGCGACGGCGGAAAAGGAATATGGCGTGCCGGCGGGCGTCGGACCGGTCATCTCGGTCAAGTTCACCGGTGTCGTCGGCGAAGGAAAATCCGGCATCTACAAGGTCGCCGTCGAAGGCGTGCCGGACACGCTGATGATCCGGGTGCAAACGGGACCGGCGATCAACGGCACCGAGCTTCGCGACGCCACCGGCAAGATCACATTCGGCCAGTTCACCAACCAGATCGAATACCAGGACGCCGGTTCGGCGCTGAACAACGAGATGAAGAAGGAAGTCCTGGCCAAGGTCGACACCAGCACCTTGACCGGCAAGACCGTATCGGTGGTCGGCGCATTCAAGCTGGTCAACCCGAAGAGCTGGCTGGTCACTCCGGTGAGGCTGGAGGTCAAATGAGCGCGGCTGCAGACACCGGACCCGCGACCGGCGACGCCGTGCTTTCGGCGCGCAACATCGTCATGTCGTATGGCGGCGTTCATGCGCTCAAGGGCGTCAATTTCGACATCCATCGCGGCAAGGTCACGACGCTGTTCGGCGAGAACGGCGCCGGCAAGTCGACGCTGATGAAGATCCTGTCCGGCGTCGTCACGCCGACATCCGGCGACATCGTGCTCGACGGCAATCTCGTCAGCTTTTCCTCATCCTCGGACGCGCGCGATCGCGGCATCTCGATCATCCACCAGGAACTCAGCCTGGCGCCGAACCTCAGCGTTCGCGACAACATCTTCATGGGCCGCGAACTGCGCACCAGAACCGGCCTCGACTTCGCCGAAGAATCGCGCCAGGCGCGCGCGCTGATGGCCGATCTCGAAGAGGACATCGACCCGATGACTCTCGTCGAGGATCTGCGCCTGGGTCAACAGCAGATCGTCGAGATCGCGCGGGCGCTGTCGGTCGATTCACGCATCCTCATCATGGACGAGCCGACCTCCGCGCTCAGTGCAACCGAGGTCGAGGTGCTGTTCAAGGTGATCCGCGATCTGACCAGCCGCGGCGTCTCCATCGTCTACATTTCACATCACCTCGAAGAGGCGCTGCAGATCACCGACTACGCCGTTGTCCTGCGCGACGGCGCCATAACGGCGACGGCCGAGGCCAGGGACATCGACCTCGAGTGGATCGTGCGCAACATGGTCGGCGAGAATTTCGATCTCGGCTCGCCGCCGACCGGTCATGCGTTCGGCGAGGTCGCCCTTTCGATCGAGGACGTCAGCGTCGTTGACACTTCGGGCTCGGGCTATTCCGTCGTCGATCACCTGTCGCTGGACGTCAGGGCCGGCGAGATCGTCTGCATCTATGGGCTAATGGGCGCCGGGCGCACGGAATTGCTGGAGGCCGTCGCCGGACGAGTGCCGATGGCGGGCGGTCGCGCGCTTCTGGAAGGCGAGGACGTCTCGGGGTTGAGCATTGCCCAGCGCATCTCCAGAGGGCTTGTGCTGGTCCCCGAGGACCGCCAGCGCGACGGGCTGGTGCAAACGATGACCGTCGGCCGCAATCTCTCGCTTGCCAGCATCGAGGCGTTCGCCAAGGGGCTGTTTCTGTCCCGTTCCAGGGAGCGAGAGCTGGTCGAAGACTCGATCCGCAAGGTGACTGTCAAGACCGCAGGTGGCAACGCCATGATCGGATCGCTGTCGGGTGGCAATCAGCAGAAGGTCGTCATCGGCAAGATGCTGACGACCAACCCCAAGGTCATCCTCCTCGACGAGCCGAGCCGCGGCATCGATGTTGGCGCCAAGGCCGAGGTCTTCCGCTTGTTGAGCGAACGCGCCGCTCAAGGGCTTGCGGTAATCTTCTCGACCTCTGAGGTCAACGAATGCCTCAGCATTGCCCACCGCATCGTCGTCATGCGGCGTGGCAGGATTTCAGCTGAATTCGGCGCCAACGCCACCAAAGAGCAGATCATGGCCGCCTCCGGCGAAGCCGTGGTCGCCTGATCACCAGAATTTCGGAGCCCAGACCCATGACCGACGTCAGCCAGGCCAGAAAACAGTCCAGTCCAAGCGCGAGCGAAGGCTTCGATCTCGCCAAGTTGCTGCTCGAGGGCCGTGCCTTCTTTGCCCTGATCGTCATCATCGTCGTCTTCTCGATCCTGTCGCCCTACTACCTCTCGGTGGCGAACTTCCTGACCATGGCTTCGCATGTCGCCATCTTCGGAATCCTCGCGATCGGCATGCTGCTCGTCATCCTCAATGGCGGCATCGATCTGTCGGTGGGGTCGACGCTAGGCTTGGCCGGCGTCGTTGCCGGATTCCTGATGCAAGGGGTGACGCTGACCTGGCTGGGCGTCGTTCTCTATCCGCCGGTCTGGGTGGTCGCGGTGCTGGCCTGCATGCTGGGCGCGGTCGTCGGGCTGATCAACGGCGTGCTCATTGCGCGCTTCAAGGTTCCGGCGTTCGTCGCCACGCTCGGCGTCATGTACATGGCACGCGGCCTGGCGCTGCTGATGACCAGCGGCCTGACCTATAACAATCTCGGCGGCAAGCCGGAGCTCGGAAACACCGGCTTCGATGCGCTTGGCTTCAACCGTCTGTTCGGCGTGCCGACGGGCGTCGTGGTTCTCGCGATTATCGCGCTCATCGGCAGCATCGTCCTGAACCGCACCGCTTTCGGGCGCTGGCTCTACGCCTCGGGCGGCAATGAACGCGCGGCCGAACTCTCCGGCGTTCCGGTCAAGACGGTCCAGATTTCCGTCTATGTGCTGTCGGGCATCTGTGCCGCCATCGCGGGCCTGATCCTGTCCTCGCAGTTGACGTCGGCTGGACCGACCGCCGGCACCACCTACGAACTGACGGCCATCGCGGCCGTCGTCATCGGCGGCGCGGCACTGACCGGCGGCCGCGGCAACATCCGCGGAACCCTGCTCGGGGCCTTCGTCATCGGCTTCCTGTCCGACGGTCTGGTGATCATCGGCATCTCATCCTACTGGCAGACAGTGTTCACGGGCGCGGTCATCGTGCTCGCCGTGCTCCTCAATGCCGTTCAGTATCGCCGCCGCAGCAAGCTCCCAAGCGCGACAGGTGGCCACCCGACTTCTCAGAAACGGGGGAAGGCCGAACCGGCCAATCCTGCCCAAGGGAAGACTGCCAGGTGAACTGGCAGCAACACCGCGTAATCATTGGAGGAATGTACATGAAAACCATGCTGAAAAGTCTGCTCGCCGCCGCGATGGTCGTCGGATTCACGGCCGCCGCGTCAGCCGCGGGCCTGATCTCGATCATCGTCAACGATCCGGCCAACCCCTACTGGCTGACCGAGGGCAACGTCGCCAAGGCCGAGGCCGAGAAGCTTGGCTACACGGCCAATGTCGGCGCCCACAAGGGCGATACCAATACCGAAAGCAATTTGATCGACACCGCCATCACCAACAAGTCGGTGGCGATCATCCTCGATCCGGCCAACGCTGACGGCTCTGTCGGTGCGGTGAAGAAGGCGATTGCAGCCAACATCCCGGTGTTCCTCGTCAATGCCGAGATCAATCAGGAAGGCCTCGCCAAGGGTCAGCTCGTTTCCAACAACGCGCAAGGTGCTGCTCTCGGTGCCCAGCAGTGGGTGCAGGCCGTCGGCGAAAAGGGCAAATATGTCGAACTGCTCGGCGCTCCGTCGGACAACAACGCCGCCACGCGCTCGAACGGGTACGCGACTGTGCTGAGCCAGTACCCGGATCTCGAAAAGGCTGCTTCGCAGGTCGCCAACTGGGATCGTACCCAGGGCCACGACAAGATGCAGAGCATGCTGCAGGCCAATCCCGACATCATCGCCGTGATCAGCGGCAATGATGAGATGGCGCTTGGCGCGGTTGCGGCGCTGAAGGAAGCCGGCAAGCTCGCTGGCATCAAGGTCGGCGGCTTCGACGGCTCCCCGGATGCGGTTGCGGCGATCAAGTCCGGCGAACTGCAGTACACCGTGCTTCAGCCGGTCGCCATCTTCTCGGCCAAGGCCGTGCAGCAGGCGGACTCGTTCATCAAGACCGGAGCCACCGGCGCGGCGACCGAGAAGCAGCTGTTCGATTGCCTTCTCATCACCAAGGACAATGTCGATAAGTACACCGCTCCCTTCGTCCTGTCGGAATGAAACCTGCACAGGGGGTGTCCTTGCGGACACTCCCTGCCTCTTCTACGAAATGACTACCCTCGTGAACTGCCTTCGCAACCAACCGGAATTTGCGGCATGAAAGACCTGCTGATCGGCATCGACGCGGGAACGTCGGTGATCAAATCGATCGCTTTCGACCTGTCCGGGCAGCAGCTCGCCATGACGTCGGTGCCCAACAGCTTCGTCACGCTGGAAGGCGGCGGCGCCGAGCAGGACCTCGACCAGACCTGGCGCGACATGGCGCGGACCGTTCGCGATCTCGCGGCCAAGGTTCCCGACCTCGCGCAACGAACCGCAGCGGTTGCTATCACCGGGCAGGGCGACGGAACCTGGCTGATCGATGGCGAGGGCTTGCCTGTCTCGCGCGCCTGGCTGTGGCTCGATGCCCGCGCCGGACATTTGGTGGACGAGATGCGCGCCGATCCCCGGGATCGCAGGCGGTTCGAGCTGACCGGCACGGGCCTGAATTCCTGCCAGCAAGGCGCCCAGCTTGCCTTCATGAAAAAAAACCATTCCGACATGCTGGAGCGGGCGGCGACCGCACTGCATTGCAAGGATTGGCTCTACTTCAAAATGACGGGCGAACGCGCCACGGATCCCTCCGAGGGAACCTTCACCTTCGGCGATTTTCGGTCGCGCACCTATTCCGACGAAGCCCTCGACATCCTGGATCTGACGACGCATCGCCGCCTGTTGCCTCCCATGCTCGAAGGCACCGCCGACCATCATCCGTTGTCGCGATCGGCGGCGGCAGAGACTGGCCTGCTCGAAGGCACCCCGGTGGTGCTGGGTTACGTCGATATGGTCATGACGGCGCTCGGAGCCGGCCTCTATGATCCGTCGGGCAATGTCGGCTGCACGGTCATCGGCTCGACCGGCATACACACGCGCTTCGCCGCCACGCCCGACGATGTCGTGCTGAACGACGATGGCTCCGGCTACACGATTGCCATGCCTATTCCGGGTGCCTTTGCACAATTGCAATCCAACATGGCGGCGACGCTCAACATAGACTGGCTGCTTGGCCTTGCGCGCGACGTGCTCGCCACGGCTGGCGGCAAGTCTTCTCATGACGAGTTGCTGAAGGCCCTCGACGCTTGGGTGGAAGCATCGGAGCCTGGTTCGCTGATCTACCAGCCCTACATATCGCTGGCCGGTGAAAGAGGACCGTTCGTCGATCCTGACGCACGCGCTGGCTTCATCGGCCTTTCGGTCAAGCACGGCTTTGGCGATCTGGCACGCGGCGTCCTCGAGGGACTGGCCTTCGCCGCACGCGATTGCTACCAGGCGATGGGCGCCGTGCCGGGCGAAATCCGCCTGTCGGGCGGCGCCGCGCGCAGCCCGTCCCTACGCCGCATCATCGCAGCGGCGACAAGGGCACAGGTGCGCACCAGCAGTCGCCAGGAAGCCGGCGCGGCAGGCGCCGCGATGATGGCCGCGGTCGGCCTCGGCGTCTATGGCTCGATGGAAGACTGCGCCGCCGAATGGGTGACGCCGCTTCTCGGCGACTGCGATGCCTATGACGAGGCGCTTTCGCAAACCTACGATGCCCTCTTCCCTTCCTTCGTTGCAGCGCGTCAGGCGCTTCGGCCGGTGTGGAAGGGCATGGCGCACCGCACAGGAGCAGGATCTTGAGCAATACAACAGATGTCGTCGATCTTTTCGTGATCGGCGGCGGCGTCAATGGAGCCGGCATAGCGCGTGATGCGGCAGGTCGCGGGCTGTCCGTCATCCTGTGCGAAAAGGACGATCTCGCGCAAGGCACGAGCTCGCGCTCCGGCAAGCTGGTGCATGGCGGCCTGCGCTACCTCGAATATTATGAATTCCGGCTGGTTCGCGAAGCGCTGATCGAACGCGAGGTGCTGCTTGAGGCGGCGCCGCACATCATCTGGCCGATGCGCTTCGTTCTTCCGCACAGCCCGCAAGACAGGCCGGCATGGCTGGTCCGGCTCGGGCTGTTTCTCTACGACCACCTTGGCGGCCGTAAACGCCTGCCGGGGACAAGAACGCTGAACCTCAAGACTGCGCCGGAAGGCGCGCCGATCAAGGACGAGTTCAAGCGCGGTTTCGAATATTCCGACTGCTGGGTCGACGATGCGCGCCTGGTGCTGCTCAACGCCCTGGATGCCAGGCAGCGCGGTGCCAGAGTGCTTACGCGCACCGCCTGTGTCGCGGCCCGCCGCGAAAACGGACTGTGGTCGATCGACATGCAGGATGGTCGCACGGGTGCGGTGACGAAGGTCCGGGCGCGGGCGCTGGTCAACGCGGCAGGTCCCTGGGTCAACGACATTGTCAGCCGCGTCGCCGGGCAGAATTCAACGCGCAATGTTCGGCTCGTTAAAGGCAGCCATATCGTCGTGCCCAAATTCTGGGAGGGGCGGCAAGCCTATCTCATTCAGAACAACGACAAGCGGGTGATCTTCGTCAATCCGTATGAGAACGATCTGGCGCTGATTGGCACCACCGACATTCCCTACGAAGGCAGGCCCGAGGAAGTGGTCGCCGAGGCCAGCGAAGTCGACTATCTGATCAAGGTGGTCAATCGCTATTTCAAGCGGCAACTGACGCCACAGGACGTGGTCTACAGTTTCTCGGGCGTGCGTCCGCTCTATGACGACAATGCCGACAATCCAAGCGCGGTGACGCGCGACTATATTTTCGAACTCGACGCCTCCAATGGCAACGCACCGCTGCTTTCGGTGTTCGGCGGCAAGATCACCACCTTCCGCAAGCTGTCCGAACATGCGCTGGAAAAGATCCAGCCGTTCTTTCCGACGATGAAGAAAGCCTGGACGGCCAAATTTCCCTTGCCGGGGGGCGACCTGCCCAATGCGGACTTCGAGCAATTCCTGAGCGATCTGCATTCCGAGTTATCGTGGCTCAGCCCGTCGCTGGTGAAGCACTACGCTCGAAGCTACGGCACCCGCGCCCGGCAATTGCTCGCCGGCGCGCAAAGCGAGGCTGATCTCGGCCGACGCTTCGGTCCCGATTTATATGAACGGGAGGCAAAGTTCCTGGTCGAGACCGAATGGGCCGGCACATCAGCCGATATCCTGGAACGCCGCACCAAACATGGCCTGCATCTCAATGCGGCCGAGCGGAAAGGATTCGAAGACTGGTTCGATAACATCATGGCGGCGGCAGACTGATGGCCTTCACGCTTTCCCTCAACACCAATCCGCTGGTCAATCGTTTCGCCGATCCAGACGATCTGATCGACGCGATCGCCTATGGCATCGGCATCCGCGACGTGCAGCTGACGCATGAATTCGTCAATCCGGGCTGGCCGGCGGCGACGATTGCCAAATTCCTGCGCCTGTTCAACAGCGCACTTTCGCGGACCGGCGTGCGGATCACCTCCGGCATGACGGGGCCTTATGGCCGGCTCAACCATTTCGGCCACCCGGATGCGGATGTGCGGCGCTATTATGTCGACTGGTTCAAGACCTTCGCCGACATTTCCGCCGATCTCGGCGCGTCCGGCATGGGCACGCAGTTCGCCATCTTCACCCACAAGGACTTTGACGATCCGCAACGGCGGGCAGCACTTCTCGATATCGCGCTCGAATGCTGGCGCGAGGTGGCCGAACACGCCAGGGCGGCGGGTCTGACATACCTGTTCTGGGAGCCGATGTCGGTCGGCCGCGAGTTCGGCCACACGATCGAAAGCTGCGCCACGCTGCAAGGCGCCATCGATGCGGCGAAGCTGCCCATACCGATGAAGATGATGGTGGATATCGACCATGGCGACGTGACCTCGGCCGATCCTGCCGATACCGATCCCTATGCTTGGGCGAAAGCGTTTCCATTGCAATCGCCGATCATCCACATCAAGCAGTCTTCCATGAACAAGGGCGGGCACTGGCCGTTCACGGCCGCCTACAACAAGGACGGCCGCATAGTGCCGCAGAAGTTGCTGGACGCGGTTCGGCAGGGCGGTGGAACCGACAATGAAATTTGCCTTGAACTTTCCTTCAGGGAGAGGGAACCAGTCGACCATCAGGTTATCGAGATGATCCGCGAGTCGGTGGATTTCTGGGCGCCTTACGTCGACAGTGGCCGCGACAGCCTCAAGCCTCGGACTTGAGCGAATACGTCGCCCGAAAGCCGGCTTCGGCCGCAAAAGTATCGAAGGAGAAGAAGAATGGCCCCATATTGGGTCGGCACGAGCTGGAAGATGAACAAGACGCTGTCGGAGGCGTTGCAGTTCGCCGATGCGCTGGCGGCCTTTGTGCCCGATTTCGATCCGGCAATACAGCCTTTCGTCATTCCGCCGTTCACCGCAGCGCGCCAGGTCAGCGCGGCGCTGGCCGACACCCGCGTCAAAGTTGGGGCCCAGAACATGCATTGGGCCGACGCGGGCGCCTGGACGGGAGAGATTTCGCCGGTGATGTTGAAAGACTGCGGGCTGGATGTGATCGAACTCGGCCATAGCGAGCGCCGCGAGCATTTCGGCGAGACGGATGCGACTGTGGGACTGAAAACGGCGGCCGCAGTCAGGCACGGTTTCGTGCCGCTGATCTGCGTCGGCGAGACGCTGGCTGAGCGTGAATCAGGCCGCGCCGAGGCGGTGCTGACGGCACAGGTTCTCGGCGCGCTGCAAGAGCTGAGCGGCTATCAACTGAAGGCGGAAATCCTCTTTGCCTACGAGCCCGTCTGGGCAATCGGCGAGAAGGGCATTCCCGCAAGCGCCGACTATGCCGACAAACAGCAACAGCTGATCAAGAAGGTTGCCGCCGACCGGCTGCCGATTGCTCCACCTGTGCTTTATGGTGGCAGCGTCAATCCAGGCAACGCGGCCGAACTCATCGGCCAGCCGCATATCGATGGCCTGTTCATCGGCCGCTCGGCGTGGCAAGCGGAAGGCTATATCGACATTCTGAAAAAGGCGTCGGCCGCCATCGCGCGCTGACTGCCAAAAGACCTAGCAAAGGAGTTCATCATCATGAAGATCGCACTCGGAGCCGACAGTGCCGGAAAGCCGCTGCTCGACGTCATCGCCAAGCATCTCGCCACCAAACCCGAACTGCAGGTCGTCGACCTCAGCCAGGCCGGATTCTACGCCGACATCGCTGCCTCGGTAGGCCACGAAATCCTGGACGGCAATTACGACCGGGCCATCCTGTTTTGCGGCACCGGCATCGGCGTCAGCATCTCAGCCAACAAGGTGCCGGGCATTCGCGCCGCATTGACCCACGACACCTATTCCGCTGAGCGCGCCGCCAAGTCCAACAACGCCCAGATCATCACCATGGGCGCCCGCGTCATCGGCCCCGAACTGGCGAAATCGATCGCCGACGCATGGTTGGCCTCGGAGTTCGATCCGAATGGCCCCTCCGCCACAAACGTGCAGGCCATCGACAAGCTCGACGCCAAGCGCTGAAAGACGCGGGAAACCCGTTACTGAGTTAACTGGTCAAGGCGACCCGCATCGCCTCGATCACGGTTACGGCGGAGGCGGCGCCCGGGTCCATGTGGCCAAGCGAGCGTTCGCCGAGACGCGATGCCCGGCCTTTCGTGGCGACCATCGACTTAGTAGCCTCCGCGCCTGCGTTTGCCGCTTGTGCAGCAGCTTCGAGACTGCCCGCCAGATCCTTGCCGGAGGTCAGCGCTTCGCCCGCTGCCTGCGCAGCCGGCGCCCATGCATCGATCATCGTCTTTTCGCCAGGCTCGGCCTTGCCGCGATCCTGAATGCCCTTGGCCATAGCCTGGAACAGGGCGACCACGTCCGAATCGTCGAGCGTCGTCTTGCCCTTGACGGCTGCCGCGCCCCGCATGAACGCGGTCGCATAGAGCGGCCCGGAGGAGGCGCCGACGGCATTCAGGAACGATTTGGCAGCGGTGTTCAGCAAGGTGGTCGGGTCGGTTGCCTCTGCATCCAGTGCGGCGACGGCATCGCGTGCAGCGGAAAATCCAAGCTCCATCGCGATGCCGTGGTCGGCGTCGCCGATAACCCCGTCAAGCGCGCACAGTCGGTCCCGGTCGGCAGACATGGCGGTTGCGATCGCCGCGAACATCGCGACAAGGTGGGCGGTGTCGATTGTCGTCATGTCTTAGTCCTTGCCACAGAAGTGGCTTTAGCCGGCGCGAAACATGGCGCAGTCGCAGGGGTGGTCCAGCATCGTCTGCAACTCGCCGTCCAGCCGATGCAGAGTGATCGAGGCCCCTGCCATTTCGAGCGAGGTGCAGTAATTGCCGACCCAGCTTGCGTGTATGGACACACCGATCTCGTCGAGCCTCTGCTTCACGCGCCGGTTCATGATGTAGAGTTCCATCAGCGGCGTTGAGCCCAGCGAATTGACGAGCACCGCGACCTTGTCGCCGCGCGTAGGCGCCATCTCGTCGAGGATCCTGTCCAGCATCTCGTCGGTGATCTCGTCGGCTGTTTTCAACTTTTCGCGCGCGATGCCCGGCTCGCCATGGATGCCCATGCCGATCTCCATCTCGTCCGGCCCGATCTCGAAATTCGGCCGGCGGGTCTGCGGCAGCGAACAGGGCGACAGCGCCACGCCCATGGTGAAGGTGTGGTCGTTGGCCTTGCCGGCGATGCGCTCGCATTCGTCGAAGGACAGCATCCGGTCGCAGGCGGCACCGGCCGCCTTGAAGATGAAGAAATTGCCGGCGACGCCGCGCCTCTTGTGCCGCTGGTCGCGCGGTGCCGAGGCGACGTCGTCGGTGCTCAGCACCGTGCGCACCTCGATGTCGTCCATGGCGGCCATCTCGGCCGCCATGTCGAAATTCATCACGTCGCCGGCATAGTTGCCGTACATGAACAGCACGCCGGCGCCGCCGCTGACTGCCTTTGCGCATTCGAGGATCGGGTCCGGCGGTGGCGAGGCGAAGACATTGCCGATGGCCGCCGCATCGGCCAATCCCTTGCCGACGAAGCCAAGAAAGCTCGGCTCGTGGCCCGAGCCGCCGCCAATGACGAGGCCCACCTTGCCCTGGCGCGGTCCGTCGCAGGCGATGATGGAGCGAGGACTGCCGTCCACGC
This sequence comes from Mesorhizobium sp. WSM4808, assembly GCF_055811675.1. NCBI lineage: Bacteria > Pseudomonadati > Pseudomonadota > Alphaproteobacteria > Hyphomicrobiales > Phyllobacteriaceae > Mesorhizobium > Mesorhizobium sp. WSM4808. Next base: position 62,073 of record NZ_JBVVQX010000011.1, on the reverse strand, counting down.
TTTTGAGATGGCGGGGATGCGCTGCCAGGATGCCTTCCAGCATCTCGTCGACGGCGCGGTTGCCGGCATTGATGATCTTCTTGGTCTGCACCCGGCATCCTCCCGATTTCGGCATTTTCGCAGATAATACCGGGTGTTACCGGGATTTCCACCCGGCAAGGAGCATTTCGTGCGCAGAGGTGTTCCCGCAGGCTATCACCTGGACGTAGGCGTTAGTTGTTTCAACCGCCGAGGCCGTCGCGGATGGCTGAGAAATAGCGATCAGTTCCGACCTGGCCGCCCTTGAGCGCGACCTCCAGTCCGTCGATCGCCTTGACGCGCGCGTGAGCAACGCAGAGCGGCGAGCCCGGCGAAGCGGGCAGCGGCATGCGGATTGTCAGGGCATCGACACCCATTTCGCCGAGTGCATGGCTCGACGTGTCGCCGCCGGCAATGACCACGCGCCGCAGGCTCTGTTCGATCGTCAGGCCGCGAAGGATTTCTCCGAGTCCGCGGCCAAGCCTGTGGCGGGCGCCTTCCTGCCGGTCGATTTCGGCGCCCCTGTCGGCATCGGGGCCAAGCGCGGTGTAGAGGATGACGCTGCGCCCGGCTTGCAGACTGGCACGGCCGCTTGCCGTTGCGCGCGCGATCGCCTGCTGCGAAGCCTCCGAAACCAGTTCGACTGGATCGACCTCGATGCCGTCGAAACCGTCGGTCAGGGCATGCTGGATCTGCCGTTCGGTGGTCGGCGAGCAACTTCCCGACACGACGGCTATCCGCTCGGCTGCGCCCGGTGGCGTGAAGCCATGTCCGGCGCTGACGATGCCATTCGACGCCCATTCGGCCAGCAACGCATACTCGACCCCTGACGAGCCGACGACAAAAGAACCGCCGGGCTTGCGAACGCGCCACAGCTCCTTGCCGGCCAGAGCCTGCGTTTCCAGATTGTCGACATCGACAAGCACGATGGGGGTGCCGTTTCCGGTCAGCCGATCGAACGCCGCCGACCGCGACGCGGACTGCAGCGTCGCAAGGTCGACCAGCCCCGAGCTCAGCGCCGTCTGCCGCGACAGATGGATCAGCAAATCCGACTCATCCATCGGCGTCGTCGGGTGGCGGCTCATCACCGGGTGGCGGTCGATGCGGAAATATTGGTCGCGATAGGCGGCGAACAGGTGCCCGAAGGTGGTGTAGCGCTTGAGCTGCGGCGCGCCGACCAGCAGCGGCACGCTGGCTTGCGCGAACACCGAGCGGCCGATCTCGATGGCCCGGCCGATGCTGCCGATCGTCGGGCTGGAATCGAAGGTCGAGCAGACCTTGTAGTGGCAAATCTCGGCGTTCAGCGTCTTCAGCCAGGCAAAGGCATCGCGCAAATGCGTGTCCATCCATTGCGGCGTCTCGCTGCGGCTGGTGCCGGCCAGTCCGATCGCCCGGCAATGGCCAAACCGGGACAGCAGGGCCGCGTCCGGCTGGCGCATGAACAGCACTGTCGGCACGCCGCCGAGTTCGAGCGCCTCCATGACATCGGTCGAGCCGGTCAGGTCGTCGCCATAATAGCTGAGAAGCAGGTCCTGCATGGCTTCAGCCTGCCTTGTCGTCGCCGAATTTTTCGATCGACCGCGCCAGTTCGGGATGGTTCAGGGCAAAGTCCGCCAGCGGAATGCCGTCGACCGCCGCTTGCCAGGCTTGCTGCACGGCACGCACGCCGGCGCCCGGCCCGTCCGGATGGCTGACGATGCCGCCGCCGCAGAGATAGAGAAGATCGACCGTCCGGCCGGTCCGCGCATATGTCTCAGGAGCCTGGCCGCCCCACTGGCCAGAGCCCGCCACCGGCAAGGCGCAGTCCTCGGGTGAAAAGATCGGTGTCGTCACCGCCTTGAACGATTCGACGAAAGAATCATCCGGTTCCCAGTATTTCGAGGCGATGCCGTTGATCTGGAATTGGTCGACGCCGAGCAGTCGCCAGAATTGCTGCCAGACCTTGAAGTCCATGCCTAGCCCGGGGTGCCGGGTGAGGATGTCCCAGCCGTTGCGGTGAGCATGCAGCACCAGACTGGAGCGCTTCCTCAGGAACGCCATGCCACCGAAGCCGATCGAATTGATGTTGATAACAGCGCAATTGCCGCCAGCCTTCGCCACCATATCGTGGTTGCGCATCATCTCATCGGGGTCGGCATGCGAGATGCCGAAGGCATACATCACCTTCTTGCCGGTCTTCTGCTCGTGGTCGAGGATCAGCGGCACGATCGCCTTCACTCGTTCCGACAGGGGCGAATAGGCCGGGCTCATCAGCTTCTCGTCGTCCTTGATGAAGTCGACACCGGCGGCGATCAGTTCCGCCACCATTGCCGCCGTCTCATGTGGCCGCAAGCCCAGCGCCGGCTTGACGATGGTGCCGATGATCGGACGATCCGTCACATTGGTCAGCCGACGGCTGCCGGCGACACCGAACTGGGGGCCGGGATGCGCGCCGCGATACTCCTCCGGCAATTTCATGTCGACGATGCGAATCCCGGTGAGGCCCTTGATTGAATAGGTGCCGCCGATGGCAATGGTCATCAGTGCCGAAAGGTCGGTGCCGATGGCATCGAATGGAAAGGCGATATCGACATCGGCGCGCCTGAACGGCCCGTTGCCGCTGTCGGGAAGCGACGGCCGCTCGGCATCGGCCAGAGGCCGTATCGCCAGCACGCGCGCCGCCACCCGGGCTTTCAGTTCCTCGGTCTCGCCGGGCAGCGCGACGAAGGTGCCGGTCGACTGATCGCTGGCGATCTTGGCCGCCAGGACTTCGATGCTTCCAGGCGTTTCGATGCGGTAGGTGAGCGTGATCATGGTCCGCTGTCTCAAGCCGAGGCGTTCGAAAAAGGTTCACCGGTGTTTCAAATCTGGTATAATGAGTACATAAGTATTGCAAGTCATATCCGGCAGAGGGATCGACAGACGGCAATTCCGGGAATTGTGGCGGCAGTGTTAGATAAGGCCGGGTCAAGGGAGTGATTCGCGACGATGAACCGTTCGGAACCGATTGTCCGGCGCAAGCTTTCCGATGAGGTCTTCTTGCGGCTGAAACGCCTGATCACCAGCGGCGAGCTGATGCCGGGCGACGACATGCCGTCGGAGCGTGAACTGATGGAGCGCTTCGAGGTCGGCAGGCCGGCGATTCGCGAGGCGATGCAGGCGCTGAGCAATATGGGCCTGGTGGCGATCTCGCATGGCGAACGCGCCAAGGTGCTGCAACTCACCGCCAAGTCGATCATCAAGCAGGTCGACGGCGCCGCCAAGATCATTCTGTCGTCGTCGAAGGACACGCTTGAGCACCTGAAGACCGCGCGCATCTTCTTCGAGCGCGGCATGGTTCGGGAAGCCGCCGAGAAGGCCACCGCTGAGGATGTGCAGCGGCTGCGGGCCACTGTTGCCGAACAGCGCGGCTTTCGCGGTGATTCCGAAGCCTTCATCTCCGCCGACATGAAATTCCATACGCAGATCGCCGCGATCTCCGGTAACCCGATCTATGTTGCCGTCAGCGAGGCGATGCTGGGCTGGCTGAAGGAATACCACACCGAAATGCTGATCTGGACCGGCAAGGAAAAGTTCACGCTGACCGAGCACGAAGAGATCATCGGCCGCATCGAGAAGAAGGATGCCGATGGCGCCGAGAAGGCGATGATCAAGCATCTCGAACGCTCGCGCGCGCTCTATGTGATGAATTCTGAAAAATGATCTCGGCGGTTCAGCCGATCCGAACGATCGCGTAAGGCGTCATTGCGACCTGGCCTCGGCCAAAAGCTGAAATGTCGACCTGCACGTCTTCCGCCGTCAGGTTCGCCAGCCACGCGATTGTCTTGCCCGAGGCGGAGCGCCCGGCCAGCGCCAGCACCTTGGTTTCATCGCTCGTCCTTGCCGACACATGCGCAAGGCCGGCCAGCTCGCAAAGCCCCTTGATGGGCTGGAAGATTGGCCGGTGTGATCCTTCCGCGACAGGTTCCCCTGATGAAGCGAGCACGCCGAAAGGTCCAGTGAAGCTGGAAAGTGTCAACATCTCCAGTCCGACCGGTGCGACACGCGCGGCATAGCCGATCGTCCATGCAGCAGCGAACTGACCGGTGTGGCGAGGATCGCTGTCGGCCATGGCAACGCGCTGTCCCCCGGGATTGGGCTTGGTCGCGCTGCCATAGGGGTTCTGGCGCATGGCAATCGTCGACGGGCCGATCCGATAGGGCTTTGCCCCGAAGATCGCCCGCGCCGATCGGGTGATGAAAGGCAGCGCCTCCAGCGATTGCATGATGCTGAGATCGTCGGCGGCATGCACGATCGGGCAAGTACAATGGGTGATGAAATCGAGCTGGTCCGCCGGCACGCGCTTGCGGTTGAGTTCGGTGAAGTAGCTGAACATGCCGCCGCCGAGGCGGATATCCGGAAAGGCGCGCCGCGCGGCCGCGTAAACGTCCTCGAGCGGCGGACAGTCCGGCCACGTGCTGCCCGGCGGTGTCGACTGCCGGTCGACCGAAGGCGACACGGCAATGGCCGAGAGTTTTAGCCCGGCCTGGCGCACCAGGTCGGCGACACCTGACATCTCGGCGTCAAGATCGCCGGCGCACACAACGACGCATTCGAGGGTCGTTGCGGCAGCGTGGGCATTTGCGAGCCGGGCGAAAGCGCGCAAGGCGTCGAGCCCGTGGCCGCGCGTCGGATCGTAGTGAAACAGCAGCTGTTGTGGGCCGAGTGTCGTCAGCGTGGAGAGGTTCGCCAGTGCCGTCTCGACATCTTCGGGATAGATGACCACGCCGACATCCGGCAGCGTTGGCCCTGCTTCGCCGAGTTCGACGCGGACCGGTTCGCTGGCCACGGCGGCAGCCGGCGCTTTGCCTTCACCTGCGATGCGCAGGCTGATCGTCTGGCGCAGGGTTTGGCCGGCAGGCAGCACATAGGGCCAGGGCAGCGCCAGCGGTCGCACATAGGTCTTGTAGGAGGCGTCCGACCAGTTGCGCTGGTCCTCCATTTCGAAAGTATCGCCTTCCATCCGGCATTCGGCGGTGACGCCAGGCCGAACCTGATGGGTGATGGCGCGGATATCCTTGAAAGGCTGCCAGGGGTCTATCAGTTCGGGAAGCTTTGTCGCCTCCACGCTGCCGTCCGTATGCTCGACCTTGACCGGGCTGCCGGCGAGGTCGGCGATCGGGTGAAGGATGCAGAAGCCGCAGCGGTTGGTTTCGAAATCGCTCTCGGGAAGGGCGCTGACCTCGAAGACCAGACGGCCATCGGCGGAGCCTTTGATGGTGGCGCGGAAGCCGAGCCGGGTTCCATCGGGGGCCAGGCAGCTTGCCGAATAGCTGACCGAAAAAGCGTCGGCAGCCTGGTCGATGATCAGGTCCATCAAATTTGGCTCATAGGTGCCCCAGTCGCGGTCACGCACGATATAGGCGACGGCGCGCAGCACTTCGGTGCCGCCATGGCGGATGGTGCGCAGGTTGCCGTTGACGAAGTCGGCGCTAAGCGCGCCCGCGCGCAGCCTGACCGGCTCGGCTTCGACCGTACGCGTGCCGTAGAGCAGGAAGGCGTCGTCGGTCATTTCAGCAAGGCGTCGAGTTGCACCGGTTGCCGGCTCGCGGCACCGGCGTAAGCCGCCTCGACCAGCGCGAACGTTTTGAGATTGTCCGCTCCCGAGGTCGCCGGTTCGATCCCCTTTGCCAGGCAGTCTACCCAGTGCTGCTGGATGGCGACAACGCTTTCCTGGATGTTGTGCCAAGGACGCGACGCCCATGGCAGCAGCGGCGGCGAGACGTCGGTGACGACCGTGCCGTTCTTGCCGGTGACGGTCAGCCGGTATCCCTGCGCCAGGCGGATCGTGCCGTCGCTGCCATCGATCTCGATCAGCGTTTCGGGAAACGGCTCCGTGGCGAGCTTCGTTGCGTAGCTGCAATCGACCACGGAGGTCGCGCCGCTCTTGTGGTCCATCAGCATGGTCGCCACATCCTCGCCCGCGATACTAGGATTGATGCGGGCGGTTCGCGTCGTGATGGTCGAGACGTCGCCGAGCAGGAAACGGGCGATGTCGAGGACATGGATGCCGAGATCCTCGATGATGAAACGCTTTCCGGTCGCCAGATAGGGTTGGCCGGAAAACACGTCATAGGCGGAGCGGAAGGAGATGCGCCCGAAGAAAGACGTGCCGATCTCGCCGCTGTCGAGCACGGCGCGCACCGCTTGGATCGGCGACTGCCAGCGAAAATTCTCATGCACCATCAGCGGCACGCCTGCTTGCGCGCATGCCCGGACCATGGCCTTGGCGTCGGCCAGCGTCGGCGCGAACGGCTTTTGGCAGATCACCGGAACGCCGTGGGCGGCCGCCATTTCGACCAGCGGACGATGGCTGGGCGCGGTGGTGGCGATATCGACGAAGTCGAGGCTTTCGCCGGCAAAAAGTTCCGCCGCATCGGTATAGCGCTTCGCAATGCCGAATTGGTCGTCGACGATCCGCAACCGTTCCGGGTCACGGTCGCAGATGGCGACGATCGAGGCGCCCGCTATGTCGCGCCAGGCATGCATCTGGTTGACGGCAAAGAAGCCGCAGCCGATCAGCGCTCCCCGCAGCTCCGCCATGCTCAGCCTGCCTTTGCCATCTGCATCAGCGTCACCCGGCTTTGCAGCCGGCGCTGCGCCTGGTCGACGACGACGGCAACGATGATGACGAGACCCTTGATGACCATTTGCCAGAACGAACTCACACCCATCATCACCAACCCGTCCGAAAGAATGCCGATGACGAACGCGCCGACGATAGTGCCGCCGATCGTGCCGCGCCCACCCGACATCGAGGTACCGCCGAGCACCGCCGCCGCAATGGCGTTGAGCTCGAAACTTTCGCCTGTCGCCGGATGCGAAGCCATCAGCTCGGACGAGATGATCAGGCCGACGATCGCCGCGCAGAAACCGGAGAACATATAGACGAACATCTTCACCATGTTGACACGGACGCCCGAAATCCGCGACGCCCGTTCATTGCCGCCGACAGCGAAGATGTGGCGGCCGAGCGGCGTGTATTTGGCGAGATAGGCGGCTCCCAGCGCAACGACGATCAGGATCCAGATCGCCACCGGCAGGCCGAGCAGCCGGCCGGCGCCGAGGAAACCGAAGCCGGTGGTTCCCAGTTCCGGCTTGCCGACTAGGTTGGGGAACGTGCGGCCATCCGACGACAGCAGCGCCAGCCCGCGCGCGACATAGAGCACGCCGAGCGTGGCGATGAACGGTGCAACGTTCAGCCTGGTGATCAGCAATCCGTTGACGGCGCCGATCAATATGCCGACGGCCAGTGTGATCAGCGCGATCTCGAAGACGTTGAAATAGATGGTGTAGCCGATCTGCAGGTCGATGCCGTTGAGCACGAGATAGCCGGCCACCATACCGCACAGGCCGACGATCGAGCCGACCGAAAGGTCGATGCCGCCAGTGATGATGACGAAGGTCATGCCCATCGCCAGGAATGCGTTCAGCGCCACGTGCTTCGACATCAGGATCAGATTGGCGGTCGACAGGAAATTCGGCGCCGCGATCGAGAAGAAGATCAGCACGGCGATCAGCGCGATGAACGTCCGAAGCTTCATCACGGTCAGCAGCACCGAGCCGCTGGAAGTGGAGGGAGCGGCCGCCTTGGCTGGGATGTCAGTCATGGGCGGTGCTCTCCGTGCGTGGGGCCGGTCCGTGGCCAAGCGCGGATGCAGCCACGAGTGCCGCCTCCGTCGCTTCGGCGCGGTCGAACATGCCGGTCAGTTTTCCGTTGCTCATCACCGCGATGCGGTCGGACAGCGCCATGACCTCGTCGAGATCCGAGGTCGCGAACAAAATCCCCAAACCGTCGCGGGACAGTTTGCGCATGGTGCGGAAGACGTCGGCCTTGGCGCCGACATCGATGCCTCGGCTGGGCTCGTCCATCAGCAGCACCTTGGGTTCGGTGAGCAGCGCCTTGCCGATCACCACTTTCTGCTGGTTGCCACCCGACAGCGACGACACCTCCTGCGCCGGGTCGGCGACCTTGATCGCCAGCTCCCGCACCGTCTGCGTCACCGCCTGCCTTTCGTCGGCGCCACGGATATGGAACAGGCGGGCAAATCGCAACAGGCTGGCCAGCGTCAAATTGCTGGCGACCGAGAGGATCGAGACCAGCCCTTCGCGCTGACGGTCTTCGGGGATCAATGCCAGGCCACGCCGGATGCGCCGCGTCGTATCGCGCTCCTTGACCTTTATACCGCCAATGAAGATCTCGCCCGTCGAATGGCCGTGACGGCCCATGATGCAGTCGAACAGCTCGCTGCGCCCGGCGCCCATCAGGCCGTAAATGCCGAGGATCTCGCCGGCACGCAGCGACAGTGAGACATGGTCGACGGCAAGTCCGCCGGTGGCGCGGGGCAGGCAGATCTCCTCGGCACGAAAAATCTCTTCTCCCGGAAGATGGCCGTCGGCCTTGGCGAAGTCCTTGGCGTCGGAGCCGATCATCTGGCGAACGATCCATTGCGTGTCGACGTTCTTCATCTCTTCCTGGCCGGTGATGCGGCCGTCACGCAGCACGGTGATGTAGTCGCCGATGCGGATCAGCTCTTCGAGCCGGTGCGAGATATAAACGATCGCCACGCCGCGTGCCTTGAGGTCGGCGATCACCTTGAACAGGATCTCGACTTCCGCAGCGCTCAGCGCCGAGGTCGGCTCGTCCATGATCAGGATGCGCGCGTCGAGCGAGACCGCCTTGGCGATCTCGACCAGCTGCTGCTGACCGATGCGCAGATCCTCAACCAGCATGTCTGGCCGTATGCCGGCTTGCAGGCGTTCCAGAAATTCCGCAGCGCGGTTTTCCTGTTGCTCGCGGTCGATCTTGCCGAAGCGGTTGGTGATCTCCCGGGTGGCGAAAATATTCTCGGCGACGCTCATATTGCCGAACAGGTTCAGCTCCTGGAACACCATGCCGATGCCGCGGTTCACCGCGTCCGCGGACGAGGAGAAGGAAACCTCTTTACCTTCCAGCAGGATGCGGCCGGCGGTCGGCCGTTCGACACCGGCGATGATCTTCATCAGCGTCGACTTGCCGGCGCCGTTTTCACCGACCAGCACGTTGACCGCGCCCTTGCGCACCTCGAAATTGGCGCGCTTGACCGCAACGGTGCCGGAATAGACCTTGGAGACGTCCTCGAGCTTCAGGATGATTTCGCGCTCAGTTGTCGCGCTCATGGCTTCGGCCCGATCTCTGCCTCCGCCGGCGTCACCAGCGGCAGGTCCTGGCCGCTCCCCAGCGTATAGGCGCCGAGCACCTTGGCGCTGCGGCCTTGCAGCGCATCGCGTGGCAGCTTGGAGAGCACCGTCTTGTCGGCATAAGCGTTGAACGCCTTGCCGAACTGGGCGAAGTCGATCTGGTTGGTGAAGTCGTTGAACTGGATGAAGTCCAGGCTGTCGCGCAGCGCGGTACCGCGCACCGCCGGTCCGATCTGCACTCGTGCATCGGCTTTGCCGTCGCCGTCGACATCGACGTCGACGGTTGCTGCCCGCGACTGCGTGTTGGCCGCGACGATCTTGCCTTCCAGGCGAACCGCGAAAGTCCAAGGCGAATTCGCCTGCTTGTTCGGATTGCCGTATTTGGCGCCGGCAGCCGATGGATCGGTTGTCGCCAGGGTGTGAACCTGCGCAAACGGTCCGGCTTTCTGCTGGAGATAGGGCACGACCTTTGCCGCCCATGTCTCTTCGACCATCTTGTCTGGATTGAAGGCGGGAGCGTTGTCTCCGGCTTCCGATTTCGTAGGCAGGATCTTGCAGGCGGTCAGGCTGATGCCGACCATTACGGTAAGGGTCGGCCAGTTCGGCTTGGTGTTCAGCATGGCGGCCTGTCGTTCAGCATCGTGGGCGGCCCACGGAAAATGGCGGCGAGGGGCGAAAACCGATGTTCGCCCCTCGCTATTGAAATCACGCTGGCTCAGTTCGTCAGCGCGAAGGTCTCCAGCTTGGCGGCATTGTCGCCATTGATCAGAACGCAGTCCATCAACTGCTTTTCCTTGGCCGGCGACTTCTTGTTCTTGATGAAGTCGTTGGCCTGCTCGACCGCCATCTGCGCCTGCGCGAAGGCCGGCTGCAGCACGGTTGCCTTGATACCGCCCGACGCGATGGAGTCCCGTACGTCGTTCGATCCGTCGAAGCCGACGACGATGACGTCCTTGCGGTTCGCCGCGGCAAGTGCCGCATAGGCGCCCATCGCCATCGTATCGTTGCCGGAGATCACGCCCTTGATGTCGGGGTTGGCCTGCAGGATCGATTCCATCTTGGAATAGGCTTCCGTCTGGCTCCAGTTGGCCGACTGCTGGGCAACCATCTTCAGGTCCGGATAGTCATCGATGACGTCGTGATAACCCTTGGAACGAATGCCGGCATTGGTGTCGGATTCCTTGCCGACCAGTTCGACGAAATTGCCCTTCTCGCCCATCAGCTTGACGAATTCCTGCGCGCCGAGCTGGGCGCCCTGGTAGTTGTTGGAGACGATCTGCGCCACGGCCACGCCGGTGGCGTTGATCTCGCGGTCGATCAGGAAGGACGGAATGCCCGCATCCTTGGCCTTCTGCACGGCGGCGACGGTGGCGTCCGCGCCGGCATTGTCGAGGATGATCGCCTTGGCACCGCGGCCGATCGCGGTGTCGATCAGCTCGGACTGCTTGTTGGCGTCGTCGTCATGGACCAGCACCAGCGCCTCATAGCCGAGTTCCTTGGCCTTGGCTTCCGCGCCGACGGCTTCCGCCTTGAAGAACGGATTGTCGTGTGAGGGCGTGATAATGGCGATGAGATCCGCCGCATAGGCGGGCACTGCCGTGCCAAGCGCCAGCATGCCGGCGAAAGCCGCAAGCGTCATTCTGCGTGTGAGTTTCATGAAGTCCTCCCGTTTGAAAAATTGCCTTGATCGGCCAATGGCTTTGTCTGCATCCGAATTCGTCAGGCAGCCCGGGCCGCGGATCGCTTGGGTCGAAAACCGTTGCCGGCTTACCCAGGACGGATCGTTGCTCCCCAGCCATCCTCCACTTGCCCAGGCATCGTGCTCCCTGCGAAACCTTGTCGATCCGAGCCATGAACAGCTAAGCCAACTGGTATGATGAGTCAACCACAAATTCAGGTGACATGTACCTGATGAGCTACCAAAACCGAGGATCGGCAATGGCATGCCGGGCCCTTGAGGTGCTGCGTCAAGCACCTGTCGTCTCTCAGGTGATCCGCTGAATGCTGGCGGCGATCTCTTCGGGCTCGAACACGCGCTTCCAGTCGTCACGCATCAGCACCGGCTTGCCGAACTCGATCGCCTTGTTGCAGGCGTCCGAGAAAACGCCCTTGGTCTCGCCGAAAATGACGGCACCGAGCACGTTCATATGGCCGAGCAGGAAGTCGAGTGCCGCCTGCTGGTCGACGCCGCGCGCCACGACCTCGTCGACGGCTTCCTTCATGACGACCAGCAACGAGGCGCACACCGTCTCTGAAAGGCCAGGCTCGAGGAGCGCCATCTGGTCGACGGTGACGCGGTGCGAGCGCATGACCGGCGCCCAGATGATTTTCGCAATCGCCTCGCCCTTGGCGTAATCCTCTTCCGGCCCCTGCATCAGGGCGCTGACCATATGTTGCTTGGCCTTGACGCCGCCGAAATAGTCCTTCTTGGCGGCCATGTCGGTCTCGTCATTGAAGATCGGCGGATGGCAGGGGTGGGTAACGAAATAGGTGAGGTCCGGCCGCTTCGGCAGATGGCCGGCAAAGGGTGCCGCCGCGTCGAGCACCACCACCATCGTGCCTGGCGCCAGCTTGCTCTCGATGCTGGCCGCGACCTTGCCGATATGCGTGTCGGGGACGGCCAGGATCACCACATCGGCGTCCTTGAGCGCCTCGTCGGCACTGACCGTATCGAAACCCAGTCCGGTCTTCAGCCGTTCGCGGCCGGCATCGCTGACCTCGACATGGCGTATCGTGTAGGGCGACCCGCGAAAATTGGTCGACAGGCGGTAGCCCATTTTCCCGCCAGCCCCGAACAGCGCAATCGTTGTCATCTGGTCACCACTCCTGTTCTTCGCCGACGGCACCGCCCGTCGTCAACTGATCAACTGGTATAATCACGCTACCAGATTTTGGCAATCCGATAATGACCATGCGTGCGTTCGCCGCGTCATCGGCTGCCGCCGGCAAGCTCCAGCGCGCTTGCCCGCTGAGTGCGCATGAGTGCTGCTCTGCCATCCCCAGAAATAGGAGGCATGTGATAGGGGTCGGAGGCCGGGCCGGGCGCTACTTCAAAAGATCGACCAGCATGTCGAAAGCCGCATCGATATCGCCGCGAACCGCCGCCTGAACTGCCTGCTCGTCCCGGTCGCGCAGGGCCGCAAACATCTGTTGATGGTATGTGTTCGCGGTCGAGTAGGACCCATGCAGCATATTGAAATAGGGGCTGATCTGCAGCCATAGATCCTTGATGATCTTGAGCAGGGTTTCGGATCCCGCTGCTCGGTAGATTGCGAAGTGGAAGGTGTAATTCGCTCTGAGATAGGCCTTTACGTCGTCCGCGCCATTCGCGCGTTCCAGCGAGTCCAGATCGCGCGCGAAAATCGCAAGATCCGCATCACTCCGGTTCTGTGAGGCCCAGCCGGCGGCGATGGCCTCTATCTCAAAACGTACATTGCGCAAATCGGTGAGCCGCTCGCGGCTGAGCGCCGGAATACCAATGGAGCGTCCGGATACCACAGTGAGCGCGTTGGCTGCCGTCAGGCGCCGCAGCGCTTCCCTGACCGGCATCGGGCTGACGCCAAAGGCGTCGGCGAGGCTCTGAACCGTGACCATCTCGCCCGGTACGATGCTGCCGTCGAGGATCAGTTCGGTGACCTGATTGTAGACCCGGTCCTGCAGAGTTTCCTTGGACAGTGGAATGATCTCGACACCAGGCTTCCTGAACGCCGATCCAGCCATCTCCGGTCAACCTTCCCGCCCAAGGGCGACACTATTGCTTGTCTGGGAATGCAAGGTTCGTGGTGCCACGTCAAGCCGCCGACATAGCCCGTTTTGATATAAACGATTTCATCATTGATATTTGATCGAACCATGTTACGGTCGCTGGCATCGAATGGCAAGGGTTACGTTTTGTGCCCTTGGGAGGCATTCGGTCGTTCTGTTTGGGAGGAGTTTCACATGGGTATCGGATCGAAAGTCCGGCGGCTCGCGCTGCTGGCTGGGATGGCTGCATGCGCCTTCGGCCTGTCCGCCGCGCAGGCAGCCGAGAAGCACAAGATCTTTCTCAGCATGAGCTACATCGGCAATGATTGGCAGGCGGAGGCGGCCAACATGGTCAAGGCCATGGCCGCCCACAAGAGCCTGGCCGACAAGGTCGACCTGCAGGTCCAGGTCGCTGGCCCCAACGCGCAACGCCAGATTCAGCAGATCAACGCAATGGTGCAAAGCGGCGCCGAGGCCATCGTCGTATATCCGATCTCGCCGACCGCGCTCAACCAGGTCGTCAAGAATGCCTGCGACAAGGGCGTGAAGGTCTTTGCCTACGACGCCGAGATCACCGAGCCTTGCGCCTACAACGTCCACATCGACCAGCTGGAAGCCGGCAGGGTGACCGCCGAATGGCTGGTCAAGAAGCTCAACGGCAAGGGCAACATCATCGCCATCACGGGTGTCCCGGGAACATCCGTTGACGATCAGCGGACAAAAGCCGCCAAGGAAGTCTTCGCCAAATATCCTGATATCAAGATCGTCGGTGAGGCTGTCGGCATGTGGAGCCAGGCGGTCGCCCGCACCGAGCTTTCGAAAATCCTGGCCACCCGCAATTGGGACGACATCAACGGGCTGTGGATGCAGGTCGGCTGCTTCACCGCCAACTCGATGCAGCTCGAGGCCGGCAAGAAGACCAGCGAACTCCTGCCTTGTGCCGGTGAGGGCTCCAATGGCGGCCGCATCCAGATGCTGCCGGAGGGCACCGCAGTCGAAGGTGCGGCCCCGCCCTACGCGCCGGCCGGCGCACAACGCATTTCCTATGCCTCGCCGCCTTATTCGGGTGCGCTGGCGCTGAAGCTTGCCGTCGAGGCGATCGAAGGCAAGGACGTGCCGAAAACCACCATCCTGCCGCTGCCGGTCGTCACCAATGAGACGATCAAGCTGTGCGACGAAGGCACATGGGCGGAGATGAAGGCCGGCTGCAACGCCTTCAAGCCGTCGCTGGTCTCCAATCCGGGCTGGTTTGCCTCGATCTTCTCGGACCAGACACCCGAGGTCGGCCTTAATGCTGCCCTCGTCGGACAACCGGAGAACTAAGCCTCCCAAGGCGCGTGTGACGATGCACGGACAGTTGTCCGTGCATCGTCAATCCATGCCAAGCCGGCGATCGAGGACAATGACAGAACATTCCGAGCTCCCCGCCATCGAGATCGACGGCATCAGCAAGGCGTTCGGCCCGACCGTCGCGCTGGACGGCGTGTCGTTTGCGATCGCGCCCGGCAGCGTCCATGCCCTGCTCGGTGAAAACGGAGCCGGCAAGTCGACACTTGTGAAGCTGCTGTCCGGGCTGGTCCGGCCGAGCCAAGGCCATGTCCGTGTCTTCGGCAAGGAGATCGCTTACGGCGCACCGCGCGCAGCACATGCACTCGGCATGCAGACTGCATTCCAGGAGATGACCCTGGTGCGCGACCTCTCCGTCCTCGACAACATGATGCTGCCTTACGCCCCCGTGGGCGTCTCCGGCCTGATCCGCCGCGGTGCTGCCCGCAAGGCCGTCCGTCGCCATATCGAAGATCTCGGTTTTTCCGTCGATCTCGATGCCGAGGTGGGTGAACTTGAGCTTTCGGTGCGCCAGAAGATCGAAATCGCCCGTGCCGTCTACCGTAAGCCGCGCATCCTTTTGCTTGACGAACCGACCTCGACGCTCGCCGGCCGCGACGTCGACTGGCTGGGCGCGATCATCGCCAGGCTGAAGACGGCGGGCACCACCATCGTCTTCATCACCCATCGCATGCGCGAAGTCCGCGCCTTTTGCGACACGCTGACGATCCTGAGAAACGGCCGCCACATCGTCACCGCGCCGGTCGCCGATGTCTCGGATGCCGACGTCATCGAAAAGATCATCGGCCGCAGCATCGAACAGACCTTCCCGCCTAAGCCGGACAGCGCCCAGGCTTTCGGGCCGCCGGTTCTGGGCGTGCGCGACCTCAAGGTCGGGCGCAAGCTCGACGGCGCCGACTTCGATCTGCGCAAAGGCGAGATCCTCGGCGTCGCCGGGTTGCAAGGCATGGGCCAGCAGGACCTGTTCCTGGCCTGTTTTGGCATGGCCGAGATCGAGCGCGGCCACATACTCGTCGACGGCCGCAAGGTCTGGCTCGGTTCGCCGGCCGATGCTTTGCGCCCCAACATGGCCATCGGCCTGGTGCCGGAAGACCGTAAATCCGAAGGCCTGTTCCTGAAACTGTCGGGCAGCCAGAATGCCACTCTGCCGGTGATATCGCGCTTCACTCGGCTAGGCCTTGTCGACGCGCAAGCCGAGACCCGCTCCGTCGAGGCGGCATTCGACACTGTCGAGGTCGACCGCCGCGCGCTTTGGACGCGGGCCGGTGCGTTTTCCGGCGGCAACCAGCAAAAAATCGCCATTGCAAAATGGCTGGTGGCGCAGAGCCGCATCCTTCTGTTGTTCGATCCCACCCGAGGCATCGACGTCGGCACCAAGCACGAGCTTTATGTGATGATGCGAAACTATGTGGGTTCGGGCGGTTCGATCCTGCTGCACTCGACGGAGATCCCCGAACTCGTTCACCAATGCGACAGGGTCCTGGTCCTCTATGACGGGCGCATCGCGGCCGAACTCGAAGGCGACGCCATCACCGAACCGGCCATCATGCGCCCGGCGCTCGGGCAAGCCGGGGAAGCCGCCGCATGAGCAGCGCAGCATCCTCATCCCCTGTTCCCGGCCGCTTCGGACTGCGCCATGCGCTGGTGCGCAATCGCGGCGCGCTGATCGCCGCGGCCGTCCTGGCGATCCTGCTCTTCGTCGTCGACTGGATCAGCGCCGGGCCGCTGACCTATTTCGACGTGTCGTTCCTGTCGAGCGGCGGCGCCACCTCGGCGCTCGCGGCGATCGGTCAGACCATCGTCATCCTGTCGGGCGGCTTCGACCTGTCCGCCGGGGCGGTGATATCGCTAGTCAATGCCGTGCTGGCATCGAGCATGGACCCGATGGCGCCAGGCGCCAGCATCATCCTGTGGACCGCCGTCGGCATCGGCGTCGGCATGGCGGTGGGCGCCTTCAACGGCTTCTTCATCGCCGTGCTGCGCATGCAGCCCATCGTGGTGACGCTGTCGACCATGTTCATCCTGCAAGGCGTGACGCTGCTGGTGATGGACAAGCCCGGCGGCTTCGTGTCGCCCGATCTTGGCACGTTTTATCTCGGCGACGCGATCACCGGCTGGCTGCCGATGCCGCTGGTGGTGATCGGCGTCGTCCTGCTCGCCTGGTTCTGGCTGAAGGGAACCCGCTTCGGCACAGCACTTTATGCGGTCGGCAGCGATCCGGACTCGGCCGCTTCCGTCGGCATCAATGTCGTGCTGGTGCGCTTTGCCGTCTATGTCATCGCCGGCGGTTGCTATGGCCTTGCCGGCGTGTTCATCAGCGCCCAGACCGGCAGCGGCGATCCGCTGGTCGGCAATCCGCTGCTCTTGTCAATGTTCGCGGCGGTCGTCGTCGGCGGCACGCGCCTCGGTGGCGGGCAGGGCGGCCCGGTGGGCTCTGTCTTCGGCGCCTACATCCTGATGATCGTGGTGAACATCCTGCTGGTGCTCAACGTATCGGCCTATTATTCGACCATTGCCGAAGGCACGATTCTGGTGCTGGCGGCACTTGCCGGCTCGATCTCGCATGCATCGGTGCTTGCCGTGCAATTGCGCGCCGCGCGCGCCCGGCTTGCCGCCTGGCGCGCCGGCATATTGCCCTCGCAACTCGAGCGCGTGGACCGGCGTCTCAAGATCGCCGAGCCAGCCCATGCCCAGCGCAGTCCGGCATCGCCGCGCCCTGCCTTCCATCTGCGCAATGCGGAAACGCTGCGCTATGCGCTGCCCGCCTATGTCTGCCTGCTGCTCATCGTGGTCGTCACGCAGGTCTGGCTCGGCCGCGCCATCCTCAATCCGGGGTACTGGAATTCGCTGCTGGTGCTGTCGTCCTTCCTAGCCGTCCTGGCGCTCGGGCAGGGAACCGTCATTCTGACCGGAGGCCTCGACCTCTCCGTGCCGTGGACGATCGGCATCTCCGGCATCATCCTGGCAGGCATGGTCAACGGCTCCGACGCCGCCCTTGTCTACGCCTTGCCGGTCGTCCTGGTGATGGCCTGCGCCATTGGCTTCGCCAATGGTTTCGGCATCGTCTATCTCGGCATCTCGCCGATCGTCATGACGCTCGCCACCAACGGTATTCTGCAAGGCTGTGCGCTGCTCTATTCGCAGGGAACGCCGGCCGGGTTTTCCTCGCCGATGCTGCGCTGGGTCATGACGGCCAAGCTTGCCGGCCTGCTGACCCCAATCGTCCTGCTGATGGTCGTCTTTGTCGTCACGGCGGTACTGCTGCTTGGCCGCACCCCATTCGGACGACGCGTCTACGGCATCGGCAATGGGCTGCGCGCGGCGCGCTTGTCGGGCATCGGCGTCGAGCGCACGCTGATCCTGGTCTATATGCTTTCGGCCGTCTGCGCGGCTGTTGTCGGCATCATGCTGACCGGCTTTTCGGGTCAGGCAAGCCTTGGCATGGGCGACGACTATCTGTTGCCGTCGATCGCCGTGGTGGTGGTCGGCGGCGCGCTGATCACCGGCGGACGCGGCCACTATCTCGGCATGCTCGGCGGCGTGTTGTTGCTGACCGCACTGCAGATGCTGCTCGCCGGCACCACGCTTCCCTATGCCACGAGGGCAATTCTTTACGGACTGGTCGTTCTGGGCGCCGTCATGGCGTTGCGCGAACGGCGGCTGCAATGAAAAGGACAGGACCATGAGCACAAGGGCGCCGGCATCGGCGGACGAATTTCTGACCGGGCTGAAAGGCCAGCGCGTGCTGGTCACGGCGGGCGCCGGCGGCATCGGGTTTGCCATAGCCGACACGCTGTCACGCCTCGGCGCTCGCATCGTCGTCTGCGATGTTTCCGACGAGGCGTTGGCCGCTGCTCCCGGCAAGATCGACCTGGTCGCTGCGGTCAAGGCCGATGTCTCGCGCGACGAGGATGTCGACCGCCTGTTCGAGGCGGTCGAGAAAAAACTCGGCGGGCTCGATGCGTTGATCAACAATGCCGGCATTGCCGGGCCGACCGGCGGTGTCGACGAGATCGACCCTTCCGATTGGCGGCGCTGCATCGACATCTGCCTGACCGGCCAGTTCCTGTGCGCCCGTCGCGCAGTGCCACTGATCAAGGCGGCGGGCGGTGGTTCGATCGTCTCGATGTCGTCTGCCGCCGGCCGCCATGGCTACGCGTTCCGCACACCCTATTCGGCGGCCAAGTTCGGTGTCATCGGTTTCACGCAGAGTCTCGCCAAGGAGCTCGGGCCGCACGCCATCAGGGTCAACGCCATCCTGCCCGGCATCATCGAGGGGCCCCGCATCGAAGGTGTCATCTCGGCGCGCGCCAAGCAGGTCGGTATCAGCCACGAGGAGATGACCGGACGCTATCTGCAGAACATCTCGCTGCGCCGCATGACCAGCCCCTATGATGTCGCGTCGATGGTCGCCTTCCTGCTCTCCGATGCGGGGATCAACATTTCCGGCCAGTCGCTCGGCGTCGACGGCAATGTCGAAACACTTTGAGGAGCCTATCCATGGCCAATGTCGCAATTGTCGGAAGCGGGTTCATCGGGCGGGCCTGGGCGATCAGCTTTGCCCGCGCCGGCCATGATGTGCGGATGTGGGACCAGTCGCCCACTGCCACCGGCGGCGCCCGCGACTACATCGCCGGCGTGCTCGGCGATCTCGCCCAGAACGACCTGTTGCGGGGACAGGCGGTCGACACCGTGCTCGGCCGGATCACCATTGTCGCCGAGCTGGCAGAGGCGCTGGCTGGTGCCGTCCATATCCAGGAGAACACGCCTGAAAACCTCGAGGTGAAGCGGGAGGTGTTCTCGCTGATCGACAGCCTTGCCGATCCGCAAACAGTCATCGCCAGTTCCACCTCGGCGCTGTTGCCGTCGAAATTCACCGACCATCTGCAAGGGCGGCAGCGCTGCCTGGTCGTGCATCCGATCAATCCGCCCTATCTCATTCCGGCGGCCGAAGTCGTGCCGGCGCCATGGACCTCCGCCGAGACGGTCGAGAGAACCCGCGCCTTCCTCATCGACGCCGGTCATGCGCCCCTGGTGATGAACCGCGAACTCGACGGCTTCATCATGAACCGCCTGCAAGGCGCATTGCTGGAGGAGGCTTTCCGGCTTGTCGCCGACGGCTACGCCAGTGTCGAGGATGTCGACATCGGCATCCGCGACGGGCTGGCGCTGCGCTGGTCGTTCATGGGTCCATTCGAGACCATCGATCTCAATGCGCCTGGCGGCGTGCGCGACTATGTCGAGCGTTATCAGGGCATCTATTCCAACATCTTTCCCCAGACGCAGCGACGCGTCGACTGGGCCGGCAAGGTCATCGACACGGTCGAGGCTGATCGCCGCAAGCGACTGCCACAGCAAAGCCTGGGCGACCGGCAGGTGTGGCGTGACCGCCGGCTCATGGCGCTCGCCGCCCACAAGAAAAAATCGGACCAGGAGTACGGACAATGACCGAAACGAGCCGCAAGCCGGGTGCTGCGCAGACCAGGGGCAAGGTCATCATCACCTGCGCGGTGACAGGTGCCATCCACACGCCGACGATGTCGCCTTATCTGCCGATCACGCCAGACCAGATCGCTTCGGAGGCGATCGCGGCTGCCGAAGCCGGTGCCGCAATCCTGCATCTGCATGCGCGCGATCCGGAAACCGGCAAGCCCGACCAGACGCCGGAGGCCTTCGCTCGCTTCCTGCCGCGCGTCAAGCAAGGCACCAACGCCGCCATCAACATCACCACCGGTGGCAGCCCGTACATGAAGGTCGAGGAGCGCGTGCGCCCGGCCGCCCAGTTCAAACCGGAAGTCGCCTCGCTCAACATGGGCTCGATCAATTTCGGGCTCTATCACCTCGCCGACAAATACGAGACCTTCAAGTTCGACTGGGAAAAGCCGCATCTGGAAGCGACCCGCGACCTCGTCTTTCGCAACTCGTTCAAGGACATCGAGTACATCCTGGCGACCTGCTACGACAACGGCACGCGTTTCGAGTTCGAGTGCTACGACATCGCCCATCTCTACAACCTTTCCCACTTCGCCGACCGCGGGTTGGTGAAGCCGCCTTTCTTCGTGCAGTCGGTGTTCGGACTGCTCGGTGGTATCGGCACCCATCCCGAAGACGTCGCCCACATGAAGCGCACTGCCGACCGGCTGTTCGGCGACCAGTTCCGCTGGTCGGTTCTCGGCGCTGGCGCCAGCCAGCTCCGCATCGCCGCGCAATCGGCAGCGCTTGGCGGCAACATCCGCGTCGGGCTGGAGGACAGTCTGTGGGCTGGCAAAGGCAAGCTTGCCAAATCGAACGCTGAGCAGGTCTTGCTGGCCCGCAAGATCATCGAAGGGCTCGGCATGGAGGTCGCGACGCCCGACGAGGCACGCGAGATCCTGTCATTGAAAGGCGGCGACAAGGTCGCTTTCTGAGGCGGCCCGAGCAATCGCCGCGAGACGCAAAAACGGAGGAGGACGGCATGGAGATCGAAGTCGTGGTGGACGTGAAGACCACACTGGGCGAGGGGCCGCTGTGGGACGTCGAACAGGAACGACTCTACTGGATCGACAGCTTCGACGGGCGCGTGTTTCGGGCGACCGCCGACGGACGCGAGATCCGGTCATGGGACGTGCCGATGAAGATCGGCTCGATGGCGCTGCGTAAGGATGGCAGCGGCGCCGTGGTGTCGCTGCAGCGCGGCTTCCATCTGCTCGATTTCGCCTCCGGCGATGTGACGCTGATCCACGATCCCGAGCCGGACAAGCCGATGAACCGGCTCAACGACGGCAAGGTCGACCGGTACGGCCGTTTCTTCGCCGGCTCCATGGATACGATGGAAGAGGGGCCGTCCGGCGGGCTCTACAGGCTCGATCCGGACTTCTCCGTCACCCGGATCGATTCCGGCATCATCTGTTCCAATGGTCCATGCTGGAGCCCCGACGACCGCACCTTCTATTTCGCCGACACCTGGACCGGCGAGATATGGGCCTACGACTACGACATCGCGACCGGTGCCGCCACCAACAGGCGCACCTTCGTGCGCGTCGACACCAGCCGGGGCGGTGCGGCGGACGGCTCGACCGTCGATGCCGAGGGCTATCTGTGGAATGCGCTGGTCTATGACGGAAGACTGGTGCGCTATGCGCCCGATGGCAGCATCGACCGTGTCATCGACATGCCGGTCAAGAAGATCACCAGCGTCATGTTCGGCGGGCCGAAGCTGGACACCCTTTACGTCACCTCGATGGCCAAGCCGCCGCTGCCGCGTTTTCCCGGCGACGGCGTTTTGCGCGGCAGTCTGTTCGCCATCACGGGCCTTGGCATCACGGGCGTCGCGGAGCCGCGCTTCGGCGGTTGACGCCAGGCAAGCGAAGCGCCCGTAGCATACGCGGATCAGGCCTTGGCACCAGGAATTCCTCATCAAAAATGTGGCAGCACGCCCGCGGCGCTGCTCTTCACCCAATGAGCGGTCAATGGATCATTGGCCAAAGAGGTCCGGGCGGGCCACGTTGAGCCGTTGAACCGTGCGAAGCACTTCGCGCAGATGCGCCGCCATACGCGCGCCTGCCTGCTTTGCCTCGCCGGTCTCCACAGCCTCGAAGATCGCCACATGCTGAGCGAGCAGCGTTTCAAGGTGGCCGGGTTCGGGCAGGCTCAGATAGCGCACACGGTCCATCTGCAGCTTGACCACTTGGATGACCCGCCAGCTCTTGGGCAGGCCGGCCTCTTCGCAAAGGCTGCGATGGAAGCCCTCGTCGAGCTCGAGAAAAAGCTCGCGGTCGCCCTCGGCCACTGCCTTGGCCTGCTGGGCAAGGTTCACCCTGCCTGCCGCGATGAAGGCGCTCGAACCGTGTCCGGCCAGCTTCTGCACGACGGAGACTTCGAGCGCCTCGCGAATGAACTGCGCTTCCTCGACGTCACTCAGCCGGATCGGCGCGACGAAGCTGCCGCGTTGCGGCAGGATGTCGATCAGCCCTTCATCGGCAAGCCGGATCAGCGCCTCGCGCACGGGTGTACGGCTGACACCGAGCTGCTGGGCAAGGTCCTGTTCGCTGAGCGCTTCCGACGGCAACATCGCCAGCGTCGTGATGGCGCGGCGCAGGCGCTCGTAGATCTGCGGCGAGATCGGCATGCGATTGTTGACCGGCTCCAGCACCCGCGAGGGGTCGCGCTGACCGGCGTTTTTCAGCCTGGCAGCATTGCCTGAAAACCTGGTCGCCCCCGAAAGCTTGGTCCCCATGACGAATCCGTTGCTGTGAATGGCGCTGCACTGCTCCGGTCATGACACCACGCACGTCCCAACTCAAGCGGCAAGCAGGATTGACGCTGTATTGACATACTACCATGGTAGTGTGTATGACGCCAGCAGGCTAGGGGGAGAGGAGCCGGCATGAAGATCACGGACATCAAGGCGACCACCATCACCGTTCCGCTGGAAGCAGCATTGCGGCACAGCAACGGTACGCATTGGGGACGCTTTGTCCGCACCGTGGTCGAGGTCGAGACCGACGAAGGCATTGTTGGGCTCGGCGAGATGGGCGGCGGCGGCGCCGGCGCCGAACTCGCTTTCGCCGGGCTGAAATCCTACCTTGTCGGCCACGATCCCTTCGATCTCAACCGCATGCGCTACGCCATCTGCAATCCGACGGCGTCGCTCTACAACAATCGCACGCAGCTCCACGCAGCGCTGGAATTCGCCTGTCTCGACATTATCGGCAAGAAGCTCGGCGTGCCGGTCTACCAACTGCTTGGCGGGCGTGTGCGCGACCGGATCGGCTTTGCTTCCTATCTGTTCTTTCGCTATGCCGACCGCCGCAGCGGCAAGGGCGAGGTCCGCACCATCGATCAATTGCTCGAACATGCCCGCGCGCTCAAGGCCGAGCATGGTTTTCACGCCCACAAGCTCAAGGCCGGCGTGTTTCACCCCGACTACGAGTTGGAATGTTTCAGGGCGCTCGCCGCCGAATTTCCTGCCGACACGCTGCGCTATGATCCGAACGCAGCCCTGTCGGTCGAAGAGGCGCTGCGTTTCGGCCAGGCCATCTCCGATCTCAGGAACGACTATTTCGAGGACCCGACCTGGGGCCTTGCCGGCATGCGCCGCTTGCGCGAGAAGCTCTCCATCCCGCTGGCCACCAACACCATCGTCATCGATTTCGAACAGCTCGCCACCAATGTGCGCGATCCTGCGGTCGACGTGATCCTGCTCGACACCACCTTCTGGGGCGGCATCCGCGCCTGCGTGCGCGCGGCGCAGATCTGCGACACGTTCGGCCTCGGCATTGCCGTGCATTCCTCTGGCGAACTCGGCATCCAGCTCGCCACCATGCTGCATCTTGGCGCTGTGCTGCCCAACCTGGTCTTCACCGCCGACGCGCATTATCACCACCTTGCCGACGACATCATCGTCGGCGGCAAGATGCGCTACGAGAATGGTGCGATCGCGGTGCCGGAGGCACCGGGCCTCGGTGTCGAGCTCGATCGCGACAAACTCGCCACCTATGCCGAGCTCTATCGCTCGCTGGGCGGCTATGCCTACGACCGCGATCCCGGCCGTCCGGGCTGGTATCCGCTGCTGCCCAACACGAATTTCGCCGACCATTTGAATGATGCCGTGCCCGATCTCGGGCTGGGCTGACATTTTTCGTTCGAAAGGATCGGCGGGAGGACGCTATGACTTTCAACCGGAGGAGAACAACAATGAGCAGGACCACAGCCTTATTCCTTGCAGCCATGCTCGGCTGCACCAGCTTTGCAACGCTGGACGCGCGCGCCGATGACGGCGTCGCCAAGGGCGACACTTCGGCCAAGAAGATCGCCTTCAGCAATTCCTACGCCGGCAATTCCTTCCGCCAGGTGATGATAAAGAGCTTCGAGGAAATGGGCGCCAAGGCCGTGGCCGACAAGCAGGTCGCCGCAACAGCCGTCGTCAGCTCGAACAATTCGGTGACCGAACAGGCCAGCCAGATCGAGAACCTGATCCTGCAGGGCTACGACGCGATCATCGTCCTTGCCGGCTCCGACACCGCACTCAACGGCGCCATCAAGGATGCCTGCAATGCCGGTATCACGGTCGTTGCCTTCGCCAGCGGCGTCACCGAGCCTTGCGCCTATGTCGTCGACTACAACCTTGACTCCTATGCCAAGGCAGAACTGGATTTCATCTCCAGCAAGCTCGGCGACAAACCGGCCAACATCCTCGAGATCCGCGGTATGGCCGGCGACGGTTTCGACAAGCGCCTGCATGAGGGCGTCGAGAAGGCGATGAAGGCGCACGCCAGCTACAAGGCTGTCGGCGAGGTCTATGGCCAGTGGACGGCGACCGTGGCACAAAAGGAAGTGTCGGGCATCCTGCCGTCGCTGCCTCAGGTCGATGCGGTGCTGACGCAGGGCGGCGACGGCTATGGCGCGGCGCAGGCATTCAAGGCCGCCAACCGGCCGCTGCCGATCATCATCATGGGCAACCGCCAGGACGAATTGGCGCTGTGGAAGCAGGAGCATGATGCCGGCGGCTACGAAACTTTCTCGCTGGGCGCCACGCCCAGCGTCTCGCAGGTCGCGTTCTGGGTCGCGCAGCAGATCCTGGCCGGCAAGCAGGTGCCGAAATTCGTCGAGGTGCCGCTCCTGCAGATCAATCAGCCTGACCTCGACGCCTGGCTGAAGACGGTTCCCGCAGGCGGCGTTGTCAATGCCGAATATCCGCAGGAGCTGGTGGCCAAGATCATCGACGCCAACGTAAAGAAAGAACCTCTGCCCGGCGTACCCGCGCCGAAATGAGCAGCATGGCCGAATGATGAACGATCCCACGTCGCCCAAAAAGGACGCAGCAGAGAGAGGCGATGCTGACAGCCCTCTTGTCGAGGTAGGCAATGTCCGCAAGAGCTATGATGCCGTGCATGCCTTGGGCGGCGTGGATTTTCATCTGAACCCCGGCGAGGTCGTTGGCCTGGTCGGTCACAACGGCGCCGGCAAGTCGACGCTGATGAACGTGCTGGCCGGCACCATCGAGCGCAGCAGCGGCAGCTTTCGCGTCGGCGGACGTGAGATCGGTGCCTGGAGTGCGGCCAGTGCCCAGCAGGCCGGTCTGCGCTGTATCTTTCAGGAACTGTCGCTCTGCGCCAATTTGACGTCGGCGGAAAACACCCGCATCGTGCACAGGTCCTTGCGTGGGTTGGGCTGGCGGCGGCGCGCGCGCCAGGTAATCGGTCCGGTGCTGGACGAGATCTTCCCTGGCCACGGAATCGACCTCGACAGGAAGGTCGCCGACCTGCCGATCGGCGAGCGACAGATGGTCGAGATCGCTCGCGCCTTCACGCAGACCAGCATCAAATTGCGCGCCGTCATTCTCGATGAGCCAACCTCGGCGCTCGGCCATGAGGCGACGGAGCAACTGCTCACCCACATTCGTCGTGCCGCCGGACGTGGTATCGCCTGCATCCTGATCACCCATCGACTGAACGAGATCCTCGCCGTCTGCGACCGCACCGTCGTCATGGTCGACGGCAAGGTCGTCGCCGAGCGGGCGACCGCCGGCCTGTCGCGCGCCGCGCTTGTCGAATTGATGGGCAGCATCGAGCGGCCCCGCGATCGCTCCGCAGGCAAGGCGTCGTCGGTGCAAGCTCCGGTTATCCGGCATGCCGGCCGCGACACCGCTGATCTGACCATCGAAGTCGGCAAGGGCGAGATCATCGGTTTCGCCGGGCTCGACGGCCACGGCCAGCGCGAGCGGCTGCGCGCGATGTTCTATGCCGCGCGCCGGCAGCGCGAGGCCTTGCCGGGTGCCTATGTTGCCGGCGACCGCGGCTCTGAAGGCGTGTTCTCACTGTGGTCTATCGCCGACAATCTGACCATCCGCAGCCTGAATGCGCTGACGCGGGGCGGCATGATTTCAGGCGCCGCCGCTCGCAAGCTGGCCGAGACCTGGTCGGAGCGGCTCAAGGTAAAGGCGCCTTCGATCGACACGCCGATCATGTCGCTGTCCGGCGGCAACCAGCAGAAGGTGCTGTTCGCTCGTGCGCTGGCGTCGGACGCCGAGGTGATCTTCCTCGACGATCCGATGCGCGGCGTCGATGTCGGCACCAAGCAGGAGGTCTACCGGCTGATCCGCGCGGAGGCCGAGAACGGACGCGCCTTCGTCTGGTACACAACCGAACTCGAAGAGCTGACCAATTGCGAGCGCATCTATGTCTTCCGCGAGGGCCGCGCCGTGACCAGGCTGGAAGATGAGGCCATCGAGACCGGCCGTATCCTGCAGGCGTCGTTCGGAGGCGAGCATGTCTGACGCCGTAGCCCGTCCTCCCGCCCGATCGTCCTCCAAGGCGCGCCCGGCCTTGCTCAATGCGCTGCAGGTCGGCCTGCCGGCGATCGCGCTGCTGGTTATGCTGGCCATCATCTTCAGCATCCGCCCGGCGGCGATGAGCTATTTCGGCTTCCATCTGCTGTTCAAGCTCTCGGTGCCGCTGGTCTTTGCCGCGCTGGCGCAGATGATGGTGATCATGCTGGGCGACATCGACCTGTCGAACGGCGCCTTTGTCGGGCTGATCACCTGCGTCACGGCGCTCTATCTCGGGGACGCGCCGGCAATCGCGGCGCTGTGCTACATCGTCCTGATCGCCGCCTATGCCGGTTTCGGCCTGCTTATTCATGCCCGGCAATTGCCCTCGATCATCGTGACGCTGGGCATGTCCTTCATCTGGCTCGGCATCGCCGTCATCCTGTTGCCGGCACCGGGTGGCTCGGCACCTGCATGGCTTGCCGCCTTCATGAGCTGGCAGCCGCCTTTGCTGCCGCTGTCGATCTGGCTGGCGGCACTGGCGGCACTCGCCGGCCATCTCGTCATCTCACGCTCCTCCTACGGGGTGGTGCTGCGCGGCGCAGGCGGCAATCCGCGCGCCGTCGAGCGCGCCGGCTGGTCCGTTATCGGCATCCGGGTCGCGGTCTATGCGGTCGCCGGCCTGCTCGCCTGTCTGGCCGGGCTGACGCTGACCGGCCTCACCACATCGGGCGACGCCAATGTCGCGCCGGCCTATACGCTGCTCGGCGTCGGCGCGGTGATCCTCGGCGGCGGCGCTTTCACCGGTGGCGTCGTCTCGCCGGTCGGCACGGTGATCGGCGCTCTGACGCTGTCGCTCGCGGGCTCGCTTCTGTCTTTCCTGCAGGTGCCGCCGACATGGCAGATCGGCGCCCAGGGCGTCATCCTGTTTCTCGTGCTGGCCGGGCGCGTGCTTTTGTCGGAGCGGACGCGATGACCCGAAGATTGAGCCTCGCCCCGTGGACCTACGGCTTCATCGTGGCGCTCGCAATGTGGCTGGCGACGACAGCCTATTCGGGCATCGGCAGTGCCGGCGCCACGCTGTCGGGCGCGCTCGCCTTCGGTGCCTTCAGCGTGGTGGTGGGAACCGGGCAGATGTTCGTGGTCGCCTCCGGGCCGGGCAATATCGACCTGTCCGTGCCATCCGTGCTGACGCTGGCCGCCTATGTGTCGATGACGGTCATGCAAGGGTCCGACGGCATGCTGCTGCCTGGCCTGCTTGCAGCACTTGCCGTCGGCGCTGTCGCGGGTGCCGCGAACTTCCTTGCCATCGTCGCGCTCAGGCTGCCGCCGATCATCGCGACGCTCGCCTGGAGCTTCGTCTTTCAGTCGCTTGCCTTCAATTTCGGCGGCCAGGCGACGCTGAAGCCGCCGGCAGGCCTTTCCCGGTTCACCTCGATGAGCCTTGGCGGTGTGCAATTCATGCCGATCGCGGTGATGCTGCTGACGCTGGCCGCCATGATCGCTCTCAAACGCACGGTCTGGGGCCGGCAAGTGCTGGCCACCGGCCAGAGCGAACCGGCGGCACGGCTTGCCGGCATCAACGTCGCACGGGTGCGGTTGATTGCCTATATGCTGTGCGGCACGGCGGCGGCGCTCGCCGGCTTCCTGCTTGCCGGCTTCAGTGGCGGGGCAGCACTCAACATGGGTGACGCCTATCTGATGGAATCGATCGCCGTGGTGGTGCTTGGCGGCACCAGCGTCGCTGGTGGGCAGGCCAACGCGGTCGGCATATGGGGGGCTGCGTTGTTCTTCAACCTGATGTCCACCATGCTCAACACCTTTGGCATCCAGGCAGGCGTGCGCTTCCTTTTGACCGGCGTGCTGATCATCCTGATCGTCGCTCTCGTGCCGAGGCCTCGCGTCAGATGACATCCGCCACTGACACGCTCGCCAAGCTGTTCGAAACAGAGGCGGTTTCCTTCGTCGATCTGACGCATCCGATGAAGCCCGGCATGCCGGTGTGGCCGACGCACCCGCATTACTGCCAGGAGATGGTGGAATCCTATGACCGCGGCGACGTCGCCTGCAACCATGCGTTGGCTATGAGCGAGCACACCGGCACGCATTTCGACGCGCCGGTCCATTTCATCCGCGGCGGTGCTGCCATCTCCGGCATTCCGGTCGAGCGTTTCTTCGGCCGCATGGTGACGATCGATGCGCGTGGCTGTCGTCCCCGGCAGGCGGTCGAGCCGGATGCTATCTTCGCTTTCGAGGCCGAACAGGGCCGCGTACGGCAGGGCGACGCCGTGTTCTTCCATTTCGGCTGGGACCGGTTCTGG
Source organism: Mesorhizobium sp. WSM4808 (assembly GCF_055811675.1). NCBI lineage: Bacteria > Pseudomonadati > Pseudomonadota > Alphaproteobacteria > Hyphomicrobiales > Phyllobacteriaceae > Mesorhizobium > Mesorhizobium sp. WSM4808. Next base: position 33,198 of record NZ_JBVVQX010000011.1, on the reverse strand, counting down.
GACGATCCGGCCACGTTTCTCGCCGACTGGCCCGGCCTGTCGCGGCAGGCAAGCGAATTGCTGGTCGAGCGCGGTGCGCGCATCGTCGGCTCGGACTGCCTGTCGATCGATTGTTTCGGCAGCGAGGATTTCCCGGCGCACAATACGTTGCTTTCAGCCGGCATCCTGATCGGCGAGAATTTCGCACGGCTTGGTGACTTGCCGCCTTGGTGCTTCCTGATCAGCTTGCCGCTGGCGATCGAAGGCGGTACCGGATCACCGCTGCGCGCCGTCGCGCTGGTCGAGGGCTAATTCCGGCTTACGAGAAGTCCAGCTGAACCTTGAGCGTTCGCTCCGGTTCCTTCTCGATCAAGTCGAAGGCTGCGCGTGCATCGGCCGCCGCGAACACCTGCGTGATCATGCCTTGCGGATCGAGCCGCTTGTCGGCCAGCCATTCGACGACGCGCGGCAACAGCCGGCGGTTCAGGCGCGAGCCGACGATGGTCAGTTCCTTGCGCACCACTTCCTGCTGGCTGAGGTTGGATGGGGCGTCCGAAAAGCCGAGCAGGCCGATGCGGCCCGCCGGGCTGGCCAGCCGGCAAGCCTCGTCGAGAAGTGCGGGAATGCCGGCGCCGTCAATGACCAGCGTCGGGCCAAGACCGTCATTTTCACCGCGCACCGCGGCCGGCACGGGATCGCGCACGGAGTGGATCACCCTGTCGGCACCGAAGCTGAGCGCTCGCTCCAGGCGGGCTTCGTCGATATCGGCAACGATGCACCGTGCGCCCTTGAGCTTGGCGACCTGCAGGACAGTGACGCCGACCGTGCCGGCGCCATAGATCAGCGCTGTGTCCTCGGGTCCGCAACCGGTACGATCGAGCACATTGGCGGCGATGGAAAACGGCTCGGCCAGTGCCGCCAGCCCAAACGGCATATCCCTTGGAACCGGTATGACATTTGCCGCCGGCACCGCGACGAAGGCGCGAAAACCGCCGTCGCGGTGAACGCCCATCACTTCGAGGTTGGCGCAGACATTGGAGCGGCCGACCCGGCAGGGATAGCAGTGGCCGCACGACACCACGGGATCGACCACCACACGGTCTCCCGTCGCAATGCCGGTCACATTGCGTCCGAGCGCTGTTACGGTGCCGGCGAATTCATGGCCGATGATACGTGGATAGACGGCGAACGGATTGGAGCCATGCAGGATGTGAATGTCGGAGCCGCAGATGCCGGCACGGCTGACATGAACGACGACTTCGCCTGCCCCGGGCTGGGGTATCGTGCCCTGCCGGACTTCCAGCGACTGCGGCGCGCGAACGAGAACTTCAAGCATGGCCTCACCACTTGTATACTAGTCGACAAGTGGCTCAATCTCGCTGCTTCGTCAAGCGCTCATGGCGGCTGTTAGACAGCCTCTTACCCGACACGTTGCGACACGAAATCGGAACTGGCGTTCACTGAAACGCAAATGCCCTGGCGTCCGCAGTTTGGACGCTCAATGCGCTGTCTTGCCGGTCTCCTCTCGAAGGGGGGCAGTCAAAATTTGTTGACTTCCATCAAGGAGGAAATGACTACCGCTTGCCTATCCGTCGGACCATAAGACAGGCTGTGCGATCGGGGCCTCGGCCGGCTTGCCGCACGGAAGGCGACCTTGCCTTTGAACGCGGACGCGCCATCTGGAATGGGGCAGCCGCCTGCATGACGGAATGGCAACAGCATTGGAACAGCCTCAATTTGCCACCGAGCGCGACCCGAGGCTGAGACTGATTATTCCAATCATCGTCGCCATCGCCTTTCTGATGGAGCAGCTCGATTCCACCATCATCACCACCGCGATCCCCGCCATCGCGCGCAGCCTCGACACGACGCCGGTCAGGCTGAACCTGGCGATCACCACCTACATCCTGACGCTGGCCGTATTCATTCCCGTCAGCGGCTGGTTCGCCGACAGGTTCGGCGCACGAAAAGTGTTTGCGCTGGCACTTTTCACCTTCACCCTCGGCTCGGCGCTGTGCGGCATGGCCAACAGTTTCGGCATGCTTTTGGCGATGCGCGCCCTGCAGGGGCTGGGCGGCGCCATGATGACGCCGGTCGGGCGGCTGATCCTGCTGCGCAGCTTTCCGCGCAGCGGGTTGATCACCGCCATGACCTACATGACCTTGCCCGCCATCATGGGGCCTGTGATCGGGCCGCTGCTCGGCGGCCTGTTGACCACCTATGCATCGTGGCGCTGGATATTCTATGTCAACGTGCCTTTCGGTTGTCTCGGCATTCTGGCGGCGCTGCGCTTCGTCGACGATTTCCGCGAGGAAGCGATGCAACGCTTCGACTTCGCCGGGTTCCTGATGGTCGGATGCGGAGTCGCGCTGCTGCAGTTCGGACTGGAAAGCATCGGTAGGCCGATCATCTCCGTTTCGGCGACAGCGTTGGTGTTGGCCGCGGCGATCCTGCTGCTGCTCGCCTTCGGGCGCTATGCGCGCCGCGTCGTTGCACCGGCAGTCGATCTGACACTGTTTCGATTTCGCTCGTTCTGGGCCGGTACGCTCGCAGGCGGCCTGTGCCGCGTTGGCCTCAATGGCGTGCCTTTCCTGTTGCCGCTGATGCTGCAGGTCGGCTTTGGCATGAGCCCGGTCACCTCGGGCTCGCTGACATTCGTCGGCAGCTTCGGCGCCTTGCTCATTCGGCCGCTGCTGTCGCCGCTGTTGCGGCGCTTTGGCTTCAATGTCGTGCTCATCGGCAGCGCGGTGGTCGGCTCCGCCGCTGTCGGGGGCTTCGCCTTGATCGAAGCCGATACGCCGCACTGGATGATCGGCCTTTACGTCTTTGTCTTCGGGGTCATCCGGTCGGCGCAGTTCATGACCTCCAACACGCTGTCCTATGCCGACCTGCCGGACGACAAGCTCAGCCGCGCCACCAGTCTCGGCGGCGTCCTGCAGCAACTCAGCGTTTCCCTGGGCGTTTCGATCGCCGCCATGGTGCTGGGCCTTGTCGCAGGAGAAACCCACATCGTGACAGCGGAACGCTTCCACCAGGTGTTCCTGCTGACCGCGGTCATCCCGCTGCTGTCCGTCCCCGGCTTCCTGTACCTGCGTGCCGAGGACGGCGTGCAGGTCAGCGGCCATGTTCGACCGGAAAAATCTCTCAAATGAAGCAGAATGTGTGCGTATACGGGCATACATATATCCACATGGGGAGTCTTCAATTAGGCTGGCACCATGTGAGCGGGAGCTTCGATTGCAAAGATTTGCGGAAAGCGTGATGCAGGGGCCGCGAACCGTGGCCGAACAGGTCGCCAATGTCCTGCGCGAAGCGATTGCCAGTGGGACCATCAAGGCGGGCACTTCGCTGCGCCAGGATGAATTGGCCGAGCAGTTTGGCTTCAGCCGCATGCCAATCCGTGACGCCCTTCGCCAATTGGAAGCCGAAGGCGTTGTTTCCATCCATCCGACAAAAGGCGCGCAGGTCGCCCGGATGGACGGCGCCGAGATCGGTGAAATCTACGCACTGCGCGAACTGCTTGAATGCGAGGCGGTGCGGCTTTCGCTTCCCAACCTCGCCGGCGCGAAGCTCGACGAGGCGGAACAGGTGCTCGACCAGATCGACGCGGAGCGCAATGTCGGCCGATGGGGTGCGCTGAACCGTGCCTTTCATCTGGCTCTCTACGACGCCTGCGGTAACCGTCGATTGCTCGGCCTGATCGAGGCGCACCACAATGCCGCAGATCGCTACGTCCGCATCCTCCTGTCGAACCTGGATTATCGCAGCCGCTCGCAGACGGAGCACCGCGACCTGCTGGCCGCCTGCAGGGCGCGCAAGGAGGACAAGGCCATAAGCATTCTGAGGCAGCATCTTCGCGAGGGAAGCGAGACGCTGGTCAGCGCGATCAGGGAAGATGGCCTGTCGCGAAAATCCTGACGGCGTGGCTTGAGCTCCGGTTGCCTCTGCGCGCGATCACTGCCACATGTTGCAACATCGATACTCGATCCAGGATCATCATGTCCCCCGACAGCAGCCTGCCGGCGCGCGCCCTTGCTCCACGTCGCCACGAAGAGATCCTGCGGCGGCTGGGCGCTCACGGGTCTGTCAGTGTCGCCGAGCTGGCCGGGTTCTTCGATGTCTCACGCGAAACCATCCGCCGCGACCTGAAACTGCTGTCGGATAAGGGGCAGCTCGGCATCGTCCATGGCGGCGCTGCCCGTTTCGAGCCGAGCGAACCGGCAATGAGCCTGCGCAGCCAGGAGAATGCCCGGGGCAAGGCTGCGATCGGCAGGATAGCTGCCGGTCTTGTGAAGGACGGCATGGTGGTGTTCCTCGATTCCGGCACCACCACATTGGCCGTCGCACAAGCCATGACCGACCTGCGCGATCTCACCATCTGCACGGCGAGCCTGAAGATTGCGCTTCTGCTGTGCCACGTCTCAGGCATGCGCGTACATATGCTGGGTGGCGAAGTCGATCCCGGCGAAGAAGCAGCCTCCGGCATCGACATGCTGGAAGCCATGTCGCGCTTTCGCGTCGACGTCGCCTTCCTTGGCGGGGGCGCTCTGTCGCCCGACGGCGAGGTCACCGATTTCACCCGCGCCGGCGCCGAACAGCGCAGCCGCATGATCGCGCTTGCCGCCAAAACCTACTTCGTTCTCGACAGCAGCAAGTTCGCAAAGCTGACGCCGCTCAGGATCCCGAATTTTCAACGCGCCGCCGGCGTGATCGTCGATGCGAAGCCGCAGGCCGACATCGCCGAAGCGCTTGCGCGCAAGGGGCCTGAGCTGATGGTTGCATCTTGATGTGATATTTTGTGGCATTTTGTGTTGATATTTGGAATTCGACTGCTATGATCCGGCTCGTGTCAAAACGGCAGGATCTCCCATGACAAACCAATTCCCCACGCAGGCGCGCGTCGTCATTGTCGGCGGCGGCATCATCGGCTGCTCGGTCGCATATCATCTGACGAAGCTCGGCTGGACCGATGTCGTGCTGCTCGAGCAGGGGCAACTCAGCGGCGGCACCACCTGGCACGCCGCAGGGCTTGTCGGCCAGTTGCGCAGTCATTCCAACATGACCAGCCTGATCAAATACTCCACGCAGCTCTATGGCGAGCTGGAAGCCGAGACCGGGCTTGCCACCGGCTGGAAGAATTGCGGCTCGCTGTCGGTGGCGCGCACCGCCGACCGCATGACGGTGCTGAAGCGCACGGCCGCATCGGCACGCGCCCAGGGCGTCGACATCGATGTGATTTCGCCCAAGGAGGCGGCTGATCTCTGGCCGGTCATGGCGACCGACGATCTGGTCGGCGCCGTCTGGCTGCCGGGCGACGGCAAGGCCAATCCGACCGACCTTACGCAATCTCTGGCCAAGGGCGCGCGCAATGGCGGCGCGAAAATTATCGAGCGGGTCAGGGTCACCGGTATCAGCCAGAGGAATGGTGTCGCCTGCGGTGTCGAGACGGATCGCGGCAACATTGCCGCCGAGATCGTCGTCAATTGCGCCGGCCAGTGGGCGCGCAAGGTCGGGCTGATGTGCGGTGTCTCGGTGCCGCTGCATTCGGCCGAGCACATGTACATCGTTACCGGCAGGATCGAGGGCGTGCACCCGGACCTGCCCGTGATGCGCGACCCCGACGGTTTCATCTATTTCAAGGAAGAGGTCGGCGGCCTGGTCATGGGCGGCTTTGAGCCGCACGCCAAGCCGTGGGGCATGAATGGCATTCCCGAAAATTTCGAGTTCGCGCTGTTGCCGGACGATTGGGATCAGTTCGAAATCCTGATGGAAAACGCGCTGGTCCGCGTGCCGCAATTGGCCGAGGCCGAGGTCAAGAAATTCTACAACGGTCCCGAGAGCTTCACGCCGGACAACAATTTTCTCCTTGGCGAGGCGCCGGAGTTGAAGAATTTCTATGTCGGCGCCGGCTTCAATTCGATGGGCATCGCCAGCGCCGGCGGTGCGGGTAGGGCGCTGGCGGAATGGATCGTCAACGCCGCGCCGACCATGGATCTATGGCCGGTCGATATCAGGCGTTTCGCCCCCTTCAACAACAATCCGCGCTGGCTGCATGACCGTGTCAAGGAAACGCTCGGCCTGCACTACGCCATGCCGTGGCCGAACCGCGAACTGGATACCGCACGGCCGTTCCGCCGGTCGCCGCTCTACGACCGGCTCGCCGCCAGGGGCGCCTGCTTCGGTTCCAAAATGGGCTGGGAGCGCGCCAACTGGTTCGCGGCACCGGGAGAAAAAGCCGAAAACGACTATGCCTTCGGCCGTCAGAACTGGCACGAGGCGGTCAAGCGCGAGATGAAGGCGACACGCGAAGCCGTCGCCGTCTTCGACCAGACCTCTTTCGCCAAGCTCCTCGTGCAAGGCCACGATGCCTGCGCCGCGCTCAACTGGATCTGCGCCGGAAATATCGACGTACCGGTCGGTACATCTGTTTATACGGGCGTGCTCAATGCACGTGGCGGCTATGAAAGCGATTTCACCGTGATGCGGCTTGGCGTGGAGAAATTCCTTATCGTCACCGGTTCGGCGCAAGCCATCCACGATGCCGACTGGATCGTCAAAAACATCCCGTCCGACGCGCATGCAATCTTGACCGATGTCACCTCGTCCTACGCGGTACTGGCATTGATGGGGCCGCGCTCGCGCGATCTGCTGGGCAAACTCTCCTCGGCCGATCTCTCCAACGCCGGCTTTCCCTTCGCCACCATCCGCGAGATCGATATCGGCTATGCCACCGCCTATGCCAACCGCATGACCTATGTCGGCGAACTGGGCTGGGAACTGATCGTGCCGACCGAATTCGCCGTCGGTGTCTATGAGGCACTGCATGAGGCTGGCAGCGAGTTTGGCCTGATCGATGCCGGTTACTACGCGCTCGACGCCTTGCGTATCGAAAAGGGTTTTCGCGCCTGGGGTCGTGAACTGACGCCAGATATCAGCCCTTGGCAGGCTGGGCTTGGCTTTGCTGTGGCGATGGACAAGCCGGGTGGCTTTATCGGCCGCGACGCGCTGGTTGAGACGAAGCCATCAGCACCGGCAAGACGCGTCGTGCTGTGCACGCTCGATGATGCCGAGCCGATGCTGGGGGGCGGCGAACTGATCCTGCGCGACGGCAAGCCGGTCGGCGAAGTCCGCTCGGCCGCCTACGGCCACACGCTTGGCCGCTCGGTGGCGCTCGGGCTGATCGAGAACGAGGCGGGCGTCGATGCTGCGTTTCTCACCGGTGGTCGTTTCGAGATCGACCTTGCCGGCGTTCGCCATGCCGCGACAGCACATCTGCGCAGCCCCTACGATCCGAAGTCGGAGCGGGTGAAGGCTGATGTGGTGGAGGTTCGCGCTGCCGCCTAATCCGCCGACATGGACCTTGCCATATCCAGGAACGCCCGCACCAGTTTGCCGCCGCTGCGTTCACGCAGGCAGATCAGCGCTTCGTCCATCAGGGTCTCGGGAGCATCGATGCTGATCGGCACCAGCCGCGAATCCTGGCCGAATTCGGCCGCCGAGACAAAGCCGATGCCGGCGCCCGATGCGACGATCTCGCGGACCGCTTCGCGGCCCTCGGCTTCGATCGCCGGCCTGAGTTCGATTTTCGAGACGGCTGCGAGATCTTCGAGTTTCTGACGCGTCTTCGAACCGCGCTCGCGCATGACCAGCGATTCCTGCGCGAGTTGCTTGAGGGTGAGCGACTTTTTCGCGGCCAGCGGGTGGTCGACGGATGCAAACGCGATGATCGGCGTCGAGTTGAGTTTCAGCACCTCGAAATCGCGCCCTGTCGGCACCTCGCCCAGCACGCCGATGTCGGCATCGTAGCTGTAGAGGCTGCTGATCACCGTCTCGGTGTTGCCGGCGCGCACCGAAACCTGGACGCCGGGGTAGCGAGCCCGGAAGCTGCCGAGAATGTGAAGCAGATGATGTGCAGCATCGGCGACGATGCGCAGCGTGCCGGAACGCAGGGCGCGGGACTCCGTCAGGAGTTCGAGCGCCTGTTGCTCGGTATCGAACATGCGGTGGGTTATTTCGAGCAATTTCTGGCCCGAATGCGTCAGCGTGACCTGCTTCTTGTTCCGATTGAACAGCAGCACATCATACTCTTCCTCGAGCTTGCGCACCTGGTCCGAGATCGCCGGCTGGGTCAGGAAGAGCGCCTCGGCGGCGCGAGAAAAGCCACCGCAGATGGCCACCTGGTGAAAGGCTCGCAACTGGACGTAGCGCATCTCCCGTGCCTCCGACACTCCTGAAATCGCCGGCATCTTATCATAAGGATTGCTTAGGAAAAGATCGAAAGGAACGATTTGACTTATGTTTTGCCGACCCTCAGCCTGAGCATGGGTCGACATCCCTGCCGGCCGTTGGCACCGGAGGCGTCGCCATGCAATTTTCCATCATCCTGCTGCATCTGGCGGGTGCGGTCATGCTGCTGCTCTGGGCCGTGCATATGGTGCGTACGGGTGTCGAGCGGGCCTGCGGCCCCGCTTTGCGTGATGCCCTGAGGCAAGCCCGGGGTGCACGGATCAGGTCGGCGGGCGTCGGCACCGTGCTTGCCGTGCTGCTGCAAAGCTCGACCGCAGTCGCGATCCTGGCGGCCGGGTTTGCCGCCAGCGGCATGGTTTCGGTGTCATCAGGGCTGGCGATCCTGCTGGGCGCCGATCTCGGTTCCGCCCTGGTCGTGCAGGTGCTGTCGTTCGATCTCAGCTGGCTGGTGCCGGCGCTGATCCTGGTCGGCGGCGCGATGGTCCTGAAGTTCGAGGTGGCTGGCATCAGGCAGAGCGGGCGAATCCTGATGGGGGTCGCCTTCGTCCTGTTGTCGCTGCATATGATCGGCGAGGCGACCGCTCCGATGCGGCAGAGCAATTTGCTGCCACTGGTGATTTCCTATCTGCGCACGGACTATTTCACCGCCTTTGCCGCAGCTGCCCTGTTCACATGGCTGATCCACTCCAGCGTCGCGGCGATCCTGCTGTTCGTCACGCTTGCCGCGCAAGGCGTCTTGCCGGTCGAGGTCGGCCTGCTCTTCATCCTCGGCGCCAATTGCGGTGGTGCGCTGATTGCGGTGTGGCTGACACGCGGCGATGCCGTCGAGGCGCGCCGTGTCCCGCTTGGCAATCTGATCTTTCGCGGCACGACGGCGCTCGCCGCCTTGTTTGCGCTTCAGGCCGTGACCTTCCCGGCGCATCTGTTCGGCGCAACCGAAGGCCGCCAACTGGTCAACCTGCACCTTGCCTTCAATATGGTGCTGGTCATCTGCTGCTTGCCGTTCACCGGCACGATGGAAAAGCTCGCCACCTTGCTGATCCCCGACAGGCCAGCGGCAAAGGCAGGGGAGGCTGGGGACCTGATGTCACGCCGCACCAGCGCGCTCGACCGCACCGTCATGCGCACACCCGGTCTCGCTCTGGCCAGTGCGACCCGCGAGTTGCTGCGCGTGGGCGAAGTCGTCGAGGTGATGCTGCGCCCGGTGATGGATTTCTTCGACGCCGGCACCGCCGACCAGATACGCCAAGCCCAAAAACTTGATGAGGAGGTCAACCGCGCCCACACCGAGATCAAGCTCTACATTGCCGAAGTCAATCGCGGCAGCATGAGCGCGGCCGAGGCGCAGCGCGGCATAGAACTCACCGACTTCGCCATCAATCTCGAACGCGCCGGCGATATCGTCGCCAAGAACCTGCTCGTGCTCACCCAGGAGCTGCGTGACAAGAACCTGCGCTTTTCACGCGACGGCTGGAGCGAACTGGCCGGGCTTCACAACCGTGTCATGGCCAACATGCAGCTTGCACTCAATGTGCTGGTGTCGAGCGATCTCGAGTCGGCGCGGCAACTCGTCGTCGAGAAGGAGCGGATGCGCAGACTGGAACGCATGAGCCATGACCGTCACCTCAAGCGCCTGCAATCAGGAATGCCGCAGAGCATCGACACCAGCGACATCCACCTGGAGGCGGTGCGGGCGCTGAAGGAGATCAACTCGCTGATGGCCTCGGTCGCCTATCCCTTGCTGACGCAGAGCGGTGATCTGCTCGAAAGCCGGCTGGCGAGAGGGGCAGCGGAAGCGATGGCTCCGGCGCTCGCCTGACGGGCGACATTCTCCGCTGGCGAGTGGCAATCCTTGCCATCGTTAGAATCGATACATCGATACAAAATAACGATTTTACAAATAGATCATTCAGGCCAAGAATAAGGCCACATCGAACGCAGATCGAGCGGAGGACAACATGCTCGCCGAGACGAAATTTGCCGCGGAGCCGCTGGCCAGTCCGGCGCTGGGCGAGCCGTATCTTCTGACCCCAGGGCCGCTTACCACGGCCTATTCGGTCAAGGAGGCGATGTTGCGCGACTGGGGATCGTGGGACGGCGACTTCCGCGCCATGACATCGGATATGCGTCGCCGCCTGCTGGCGCTGACCGGGGACAGGAACGATGAGTTCGACTGCGTGCCGATGCAAGGCAGCGGTTCCTTCTGCGTTGAAGCGATGCTGGGTTCGTTTGTGCCCAGAGATGGCAAGGTTCTGGTGCTGGCCAACGGCGCCTACGGCCTGCGCGCCGCGCAGACCATGCAGTATCTCGGCCGCGCCTACACGCTGATCGACAAGGGCGACTATCTGCCGCCGCGCGGCGACGAGGTGGCGGCGGCCCTCGCGGCCGACCCTGATATCACCCATGTCATCGCCATCCATTGCGAGACCAGCTCCGGCATCCTCAATCCGGTCGCCGAGATTGCGCAAGCCGTCCATGCCAAGGGTCGCAAGCTGCTGGTCGATTCCATGAGCGCGTTCGGCGCCGTAGCGCTCGACGTCAACGATATCCGCTATGAGGCGATGGTCTCGTCCGCCAACAAGTGCATTGAGGGCGTTCCGGGCTTCGGCTTCATCATCGCCCGCAAGAGCGAGCTGGAGGCTGCCAAAGGCAGGAGCCATTCGCTGTCGCTCGATGTCCACGCCCAGTGGGCGCACCTCAACAAAACCGGCCAGTGGCGCTACACGCCGCCGACGCACGTCGTCGCTGCCTTCCTCGAAGCACTGCGCCAGCACGAGGCCGAAGGCGGCGTCGCCGGCCGTGGCGCTCGCTATACGAGGAACCGCGACGTCATGGTGGCCGGCATGCGCGACCTCGGTTTCGAGACACTGCTCGGGGATCGCTGGCTGTCGCCGATCATCGTCACCTTCTTCAACCCGGCCCATGCCAGTTTCGCCTTCGACCGCTTCTACGATCTGATGAAGGACAAGGGCTTCATCATCTATCCGGGCAAGCTGACCGCCGTCGATAGCTTCCGCGTCGGCTGCATCGGCCAGATGGACGAACATGTCATGCGCCGCGTCGTCGAGGCGGCGGCCTTCTCGCTTCATGAAATGGGCGTCGACACCGCCGCCCCACCCGCCGCGGCACTCGCCGAACGCGCCAAACTCGCCGCCTGAAGCGGCCGATCTCGAGGATATCAGATGAACCAGATGTCTCCCATCAACGTCGCGGTCAACGGCCGCACCTACGCCTGGCCGCGTGTGCCGGCCATCGCCATCTGCCTTGACGGCTGCGAGCCTGCCTATCTCGACGAGGCGATCGAGGCCGGGCTGATGCCGGCTCTGGTCAGGATCAAGCAGAAGGGCACGGTGCGTTTTGCGCACTCGGTCATTCCGAGCTTCACCAATCCCAACAATCTGTCGATCGCCACCGGCCGGCCGCCGTCGGTGCACGGCATCTGTGGCAACTATCTCTATGAGCGCGAGACCGGCAAGGAAGTGATGATGAACGACCCGCGCTTCCTGCGCGCGCCGACCATCTTCCAGGCCTTCTATGATGCCGGCGCCAAGGTCGCCGTGGTCACCGCCAAGGACAAGCTGCGTGCTTTGCTTGGCAAGGGCCTTGCCTTCGATGAAGGCCGCGCGCTGTGCTTCTCGGCGGAAAAATCCGACACCACCACCAGGGCCGAGCACGGCATCGACAATGCCTCGAAACATTTTGGGCTGCCCGTGCCGGAGGTCTATTCGGCCGAACTTTCGGAATTCGTCTTTGCCGCCGGTGTGCAGCTGCTGAAGGAGTTCCGTCCCGACATCATGTACCTGACGACCACAGACTATGTGCAGCACAAATACGCGCCGGGCGTGCCGCAGGCCAACGCCTTCTACGAGATGTTCGACAAATACCTGACCGAGCTTGATGCGCTGGGCGCGGCGATCGTCGTCACCGCCGACCATGGCATGAAGCCCAAGCACAAGGCGGACGGTTCGCCCGACGTCGTCTATGTCCAGGACCTTCTCGACGAGTGGCTGGGCAAGGACGCCGCCCGCGTCATCCTGCCGATCACCGACCCCTATGTCGTGCATCACGGCGCGCTCGGCTCGTTTGCCACCGCCTATCTGCCTGATGGCGCAGATCAGGCCGGCATCATGGCCCGGCTGGCGAAGATCGACGGCATCATGCTGGTCGTCGACAGCCCGACGGCGTGCGAGCGCTTTGAGCTGCCGGCAGATCGCATCGGCGACATCGTGCTGATCTCGACCGAGAACAAGACGATCGGCACCTCAGAACATCGCCATGACCTGGCGGCTCTGAACGAACCGCTACGGTCGCATGGTGGGCTGACCGAGCAGGAGGTGCCGTTCATCGTCAATCGTGTGCTGCCGGAATTGCCTGATGAACCTGTGTTGAGAAACTTCGACGCCTTTTACTACGCCACAATGGCGGCGGCACTGGCGGGCTGAGCGCTAGTGTGGACCCCCCACTCCGCCTCGCTACGCTCGGCACCTCTCCCCCGATCGACGGGGGAGAGGAAGGCGCCAGGGTTAGCCGCGGCTTAGCCGGGAAACGTGGGGGCGCCGACTTCGCCTGATTTCCTCTCCCCCGTCGATCGGGGGAGAGGTGGCCCGGAGGGCCGGAGTGGGGGTCGACCCCGCGACGTACCCAAGAATCTGCTGGAGCAGAACCCATGACCAAGCTCGACCCAGCCATCACAGTCCGCCACGAGCCGATGCGCATTGCCGGCAAGAAAGTTGATGCCGACGGCGTCGTCGAGGTGCGCTACCCCTGGAACGACACCGTCATCGGCACCGTGCCGGCCGGGCGTGCCGAGCACGCGCGAAAAGCATTCGAGATCGCCGCCAGCTACAAATCGAAGCTGACGCGCTACGAGCGTCAGCAGATCCTGTTCCGCGCCGCCGAGGCATTGGCGTCGCGCCGCGAAGAAATCTCCGATCTCATCACGCTCGAGCTCGGCATCTCCAAGACGGACTCGCTCTATGAGGTCGGCCGTGCCTATGACGTGTTCACGCTGTCGGCGCAGATGTGCATCCAGGACGACGGCCAGATCTTCTCCTGCGACCTCACCCCGCACGGCAAGGCGCGCAAGATCTTCACCACCCGCGAGCCGTTGAAGGCGATCTCGGCGATCACGCCGTTCAACCACCCGCTCAACATGGTCTCGCACAAGGTGGCGCCGGCGATCGCCACCAACAATTGCGTGGTGGTCAAGCCGACCGAATTGACGCCGATGACGGCGCTTCTCCTGGCCGACATTCTCTATGAAGCCGGTCTGCCGCCCGAAATGCTGTCGGTGGTGACCGGCTGGCCCGCAGACATCGGCAACGAGATGATCACCAACGACAATATCGACCTGATCACTTTCACCGGCGGCGTGCCGGTCGGCAAGATGATCGCCCGCACCGCCGGCTACAAGCGCCAGGTGCTGGAACTCGGCGGCAACGACCCGCTGATCATCCTCAACGATCTCTCCGACGAGGATCTGGCCAGAGCCGCGGATCTGGCCGTCGCCGGCGCGACAAAGAACTCCGGCCAGCGCTGCACCGCGGTCAAGCGCATCCTGGTTCAGGAAAGCGTCGCCGACCGCTTCGTGCCGCTGGTGCTGGAGCGGGCGAAAAAAATCCGCTTCGGCGATCCGATGGACCGCTCGACCGACCTTGGCACCGTCGTGCACGAGAAGGCGGCGGCGCTGTTCGAAGCCCGCGTCCACATGGCCGCCGAGCAGGGCGCCGAAATCCTCTACAATCCGGGTCGTCAGGGCGCGTTGCTGCCGCCGATCGTCGTCGATCGCGTTCCTCACACATCCGAATTGGTGATGGAGGAGACGTTCGGCCCGATCATCCCGATCGTTCGCGCGCCGGACGACGATGATGCGCTGATCGCACTGTCCAACTCGACCGCCTTCGGCCTGTCGTCGGGCGTCTGCACCAACTCTTTTCCGCGCATGCAGAAATACATCGCCGGCCTTCAGGTCGGCACCGTCAACATCTGGGAAGTGCCGGGCTACCGCATCGAGATGTCGCCCTTCGGCGGCATCAAGGATTCGGGCAATGGCTACAAGGAAGGCGTCATCGAGGCGATGAAGAGCTACACCAATGTGAAGACATTTTCGCTGCCCTGGTCCTGACCGGGCGGCATTGACGGATAAACAATGGAGGGAGCGTTCGCCGCTCCCTCATTCGCGTTTCGGAGACCATGATGGCCGCGATCAAAGAGCTTGTGCACACCGAAGGCGATTCCAACACCACAGCGGCTCGCGGCCGATGGGATGCCGGGCAGGACGATCCGCGGATCCGCGGCTTGCTCGATCGCGACGCGGCTGCCTTCATGCACCAGAGTCTGTCCAGCCCCTGCCTTTCGACCATCGCGAAGGCGCAAGGCATCTGGATCGAGGACACCGCTGGCCGCCGCTTCATGGATTTCCACGGCAACAGCGTGCATCACCTCGGCTACGGCCATCCAAGGCTGGTCACGGCGATCAAAAAGCAGCTCGATGAGCTCTGCTTTGCGCCGCGCCGCTTTACCTGCGAGCCCGCCGTCGAGCTGGCGGAGAAGCTGGCGGCATTGGCGCCCGGCGATCTCGGCAAGGTGCTGTTCACCACCGGTGGTTCGGATGCCATCGAGGTCGCGCTGAAGATCGCCCGCGCCGCGACCGGCCGCTTCAAGACGGTGTCGTTCTGGGATGCGTTCCACGGGGCCGGCTTCGGCGCTGCAAGCGTCGGCGGCGAGGCGACCTTCCGCTCGCACATATCAGGCCCGATGATGACCGGCACCGAGCACGTCGCACCCTGGGACGGCTATCGCTGTCCCTATGGCCACGATTCCCTCGAAACCTCGGGGCTCGCTTGCGCCAACATGATCGCCTATGTGCTCGGCCGCGAACAGGACGTGGCGGCGGTCGTCGCAGAACCGATGCGGGCGACGCCCAACCCGCCGCCGCCCGGTTTCTGGAAGCGGGTTCGCGAAGCCTGCGACCGGCACGGCACGCTGCTGATCTTCGACGAGATCCCGACCGGGCTGGGCAAGACGGGAAAATTCTTCGCCCACGAGCATGATGATGTGACGCCCGACATCGTCGTCCTCGGCAAGTCGCTCGGCGGCGGCATCCTGCCGATCGCCGCCGTCATCGCGCGCCGCGACCTCGACGTCACCGGTGGCTTCGCGATCGGCCACTACACCCACGAGAAGAACCCGGTGACGACCCGCGCCGCACTGACGACGATCGACATCATCCTGGAGGAAGGATTGGTCGAACGCGCGGCCGAACTTGGCCGGCACATGCTGGAGCGTATGCAGCACCTGATGGCGCGCTCGCCCCATGTCGGCGACGTCAGGGGCAGGGGACTGATGGTCGGCGTCGAGCTCGTCGAGGATCGCGATACGCGCGAGCCGGCGCGCGATCTCGCCGAACGCGTCTTCTATGCTTGCCTGGGGCAGGGGCTGAGCTTCAAGGTCAGCCAGGGCAATGTGCTGACGCTGTCGCCGCCGCTGGTCATTTCGAAAGCTGATCTCGATCGTGCGCTCGACATCCTCGAGACCGCCGTGCTGGCGGCCTGACCATGAAGGCCGTGCGCACCGACCGCGAGCTCGCATGCCCCGGCATCGACGCGGGCTTACGGGCAAGGGGCGTCGATCTGGTGGTGACTGTCCGCTCGTCCGACCCGCGTTTGCGGGCACAGACAACGGGCGTTTCGTTCGGCTGACCATAACCGTCTCCGTTGCCAATCGTGGGCTTTCGCAGCGCGAAATCGCGGCCGCAACAGGTATGCGACAGTTCCATGACAACTATCAGGAGAAGTTTGCCTGTCATAAAATAAATAGATTTTACTTATCGATCACCAATCCCCAGAGTTGACCCAACGACGACATTCACAAGCGCTACAGGGTCGCAAGGTCCACCGGCGAGATCGTCACAGTGCATCGCAGAATGTGCCAACAATCAAAGGGGAACTGAGCATGAAATCGCGCAACGCAACTATCGCAATGGCCTTCGCCGCGGCATTGATGTCATCCGCCGCCTTTGCCGAAACCTCCGAACTGACAGTCTATACCGCCATTGAAGCCGAAGATCTCGCCCGCTACGCCGAGACTTTCACAAAGAGCCATCCCGACATCAAACTGAACTTTGTCCGCGACTCCACGGGTGTCGTTACCGCCAAGCTGTTGGCCGAAAAGGACAATCCGCAGGCCGACGTTGTCTGGGGCCTTGCCGCTACATCGCTTCTGGTGCTGAAGACCGAAGGCATGCTTGAGCCCTACGCGCCAAAAGGCGTCGAATTGCTCAAGCCGAAGTTTGTCGACAAGGACACGCCACCGGCCTGGGTTGGCATGGACGCCTGGGCGGCTTCGATCTGCTTCAACACCGTGGAGGGCAAAAAGCTTGGCCTCACCGAGCCGACCAGCTGGAAAGATCTTACCAAGCCGGAATACAAGGGTCACATCGTGATGCCGAACCCGGCCTCGTCCGGCACCGGCTTCCTCGATGTATCGAGCTGGCTGCAGTTGTTCGGCGAGAAGGATGGTTGGGCCTATATGGACGCCCTGCATCAGAATATTGATGCCTACACGCATTCTGGTTCGAAGCCGTGCAAAATGGCCGCCGCCGGTGAAACCGTAATCGGCATCTCGTTCGAGTTCCGCGCCGCGAAATCGAAGAAGGAGGGCGCCCCCCTCGATATCGTCATCCCGTCCGAAGGCATCGGCTGGGACATGGAGGCATCCGCGATCGTTGCGGGAACGAAAAATCTCGAAGCCGCCAAAACGCTGCTCGACTGGTCGATCAGCAAGGAGGCCAACGAGATGTACAATGTAGGTTATGCGGTTCTGGCTATGCCGAATGTCGCCAAGCCGGTCGAATTCCTGCCCGCAGATATCGAGTCCAAGATGATCGATAATGACTTCGAGTGGGCGGCCAACCACCGCAAGGCCATTCTCGACGAGTGGACGAAGCGCTACGACGCCAAGTCTGAGCCCAAGAGCTAGACGCAGAGCATTTCGACAGGGCGCCGTCAGAGCGGCGCCCTTCTCGTAACTCTTCCCGGATGGTCAAAATGAGACACGAACCCGTCGCTGATCTATCGGCAACGCTGGCCGAGGTGCATCCCATGACCGCTGCCGGCAACACGGCTTACCTGCGGATCGAACATCTCTGGAAGGCCTTCGGCGAGTTCCATGCGCTGAAGGACATCTCGCTCGACATCAACGAAGGCGAATTCATCTGCTTTCTCGGCCCTTCGGGTTGCGGCAAGACCACGCTGCTGCGCGCCGTCGCCGGCCTCGACCTGCAGACCAGAGGCGTCGTCCGCCAGGGGGGCACGGATATCTCAACGCTGCCGCCGTCAAAACGCGACTACGGCATCGTGTTTCAGTCCTACGCGCTGTTTCCCAATCTGACGATTGAAAGGAACATCGCCTTTGGCCTGGAAAACACCAAACGGCCGCGCGCCGAGATCGATGCCCGCGTCAAGGAATTGCTCATGCTGGTCGGCTTGCCCGATCAGGCGAAGAAATACCCAGCGCAGCTTTCCGGCGGGCAGCAGCAGCGCATCGCGCTCGCCCGGGCCATCGCCACCTCGCCCGGCCTGCTTCTGCTCGACGAGCCGCTGTCGGCGCTCGACGCCAAGGTGCGTGTGCACTTGCGCCACGAGATCAAGGGGCTGCAGCGCAAGCTCGGCGTCACCACGATCATGGTTACGCACGACCAGGAAGAAGCATTGTCGTTGGCCGACCGCATTGTAGTCATGAACCATGGCGTCATCGAGCAGGTCGGCAGCCCGACTGAAATCTATCGCCATCCCAGGACGCTGTTCGTCGCCGATTTCATCGGCGAGACCAACAAGTTCGATGCGACGGTAGGAGCAGATTCGGTAGGCTTCGGGACGAAGGCTTTCAGATGCGCGCCGCACAGCTTTGCGAACGGCGAAGCAGTCGTCGCCGCCATTCGGCCGGAAGACGTGATTCCACACGGGCCGGGCTCGCGCTCGCCTGGAGCACCCGATGTGGTGAAGACTTCGGAAAACCTGATCGAAGTGACCGTCGGTGAAATGGAATTCCTGGGTTCGTTCTGGCGCACCCGGCTGCGCGGCGGAGAGCTTGGAGACGAGATTCTGATCGCCGATTTCTCGGTCAACGCCACGCGGCGTCTCGGCCTCGCCGAAGGCGGAGCGCTAACGGTGGAACTGCCCGCCGACCGACTGCTTGTCTTCCCGCAAGGAGAGCGCCATGGCGGCGGCAACTGATATCCTGATGCCGTCCGGTCGGGCGCTCCGACAGTCGCTCGACAAGGACGAGTTGATCAAGCGCGGCCTGCTGGTCGTCATCTCGTTCTATCTGGTCCTGTCGCTGGCAGCCCCGCTCTACGTGATGCTGTCGAAATCGTTCTCGACCTACAGCTTCGATCTTGGCGCGTTCGAATTCCAGGTCAGCGACAAGCTCGGCAATTTCGGCGAGCCAGTGACGGCCGCCGCTCTGAACGAGAAACTCGCCGCGGTCCCGCCAGAAAAGCTTGCGACCAGTTCCGATGGTCGGTTGCCGGCCACCAGCTTCTTTCCGGATTTCAGTTTCCGCAGCCCGGTCAAATACAAGGTCCGCGGCACGACCGATGACGCTTATTTCCTGATCGGCACGCAACTCCACCGCGGCACCGAATGGCAGGAAGTCGATTCGAACACCTTTCGGCGCATTATGCTGAGGCCCGCGCGCGAGCTTGGGTTGGACAACTACACAACCTACTTCTCGACGCCAACGCTGTTCCGCTCGATCCAGAACTCCTTCCTGATCGCGCTGATCAGCACCATCATCACGGTCGGCATAGCCTTCGGCTTCGCCTACGCTTTGAACCGAAGCAAGATGCGCTTCAAGGGCCTATTCAGGCTCATCGCCATGGCTCCCATCCTGGTGCCGTCGCTACTGCCCGGCATCGCCCTCATCTATCTGTTCGGCAACCAGGGCCTGTTGAAAAGCCTGCTTGGCGGCATATCGATCTACGGTCCGTTGGGGATTGTCGTCGGCTCGATATTCTTCACCTTTCCCCATGCTCTGATCATTGTCTCGACGGCACTGGCGATCTCCGACCAGCGCCAATATGAAGCCGCCGCTTCGCTGCGCGCCAGCAAGTGGCGGACGTTCTGGGTCGTTACCATTCCGGGCGCGCGCTACGGTTTGATCTCCGCGGCGTTTGTCGTGTTTACGCTCGTCATCACCGATTTCGGCTTGCCGAAGGTCATCGGCGGCCAGTTCAACGTGCTCGCCGTCGATATCTACAAGCAAGTGATTGGTCAGCAGAATTTCGAGATGGGGGCGGTGGTCTCGGTCATCTTGCTGATCCCGGCCATCGCCGCCTTCGTCGTCGACCGCCTGGTCCAGCGCAGGCAGGTTTCGCTCCTGTCGGCCCGCTCGGTGCCTTACGAGGCAAAACCCAATCGCCGCTTCGACCTGGTCTGTCTGGCTTATTGCAGCCTGGTCGCGTTGTTCATCGCCGGCATCATCGGCATTTGCCAGTACGCAGCGCTGGTCAAGTTCTGGCCCTACGACCTCAGTCTCAGCCTGAAGAATTTCGCGTTCGGTCGCATGGATGGCGGGGGCTGGGCCTCTTACTACAACTCGATCACGCTCTCATTGCTCACTGCTGTGTTTGGAACCGTCATCGTCTTCGTCGGCGCTTACATCGTCGAAAAGACCGAAGGCTTCAGGACCGGACGGGCAGCCTTCCACTTCCTCGCCATGCTGCCGATGGCGGTGCCGGGGCTTGTGCTTGGCCTGGCCTATATTTTCTTCTTCAACAATCCGGCCAATCCGCTGCACGCGATCTACGGCACAATGGCGATCCTGGTCGTCTGCACCGTGACGCACTTTTACACGGTCGGTCATTTGACGGCCCTGACGGCGCTGAAGCAGATCGATCGTGAGTTCGAGCCGGTCGCGGCCTCGCTGAAGCAGCCTTTCTATCGCCTGTTCACGCGGGTGACAGTGCCGATCTGTCTGCCGGCAATCCTTGACATCTCGATCTATCTTTTCGTCAACGCCATGACGACGGTTTCCGCGGTGGTCTTCATCTATACAACACACACGGCGCTCGCCTCGGTTGCAGTGCTCAACATGGACGACGCTGGCGACACCGCGCCTGCTGCTGCCATGGGCATGATGATCTTCTACACCAACGCATTCGCGCGGATCATTCACTTGGCTGTTTCGAAAGGTATCCTGAAAAGAACTCAGGGTTGGCGGGTACGATAATGAAATGCTCTAGGACTTTCCCAAGTCTCAGCCCTGCGTCGGCCTGCGTTCGACGATGTAGATGTGGTCGGCCGCCAGCACCACTTCCCCGCGCTGGTTGATCACCTCGCAGCGTTCGATCACCCGTCCCGACCCCGGCCTCTTCGGGTCGTCTTCCCTGGCCGTAATTGTGGTGCGCGTCCGGATCGTGTCGCCGATGAACACCGGCTTGATGAAGCGCAACCGGTCGTAGCCATAGGAAAAGGCGACAGGGTTGATGACGGTTGCCGTCAGCCCGATGCCGACCGAGAACACCAGCGTGCCGTGCGCGATGCGCTGGCCGAATGGCGTCGTCTTCATGAACTCGGCGTCCATGTGGTGCGGGAAGAAATCGCCGGTGTGGCCGGCATGGACGATGAAGTCGGTCTCGGTGATGGTGCGGCCGCTGGTCAGGCGCGACGCGCCAATCTCATAGTCTTCGAAATACTGGATCTGTTCCATCAGGGTCTTTCCGCAATCGGCGTCGCCGGTGCCGCACTCGACTGATACGCCGCCTCGACCAGAGCCATCGTGCTCCAGGCATCCTCGACCGGACTGATCAGCATAGCATCTTCTCCGGTGGCAAAACGCTGGACATTGGCCATGCGGCCGACGAAGGCGTCTGGAAACCACTCGCCGGCCAAGGGCACCGCGACCCAGTCCGTTCCACCCTTGGGGTAAATCTCCAGCACATCCGGTTCACCTGTGGGATAATCGAGGTTGAGACCCAGCTTGAGATAGGCGGCACCTTCTGTGCCGCAGATGCGGAACTCGCAGGCCTGGTGCCGGCGGCCGAACTTATGGTCGTGGTTGATCGACAGCGCGCAGCGCACGGTGTCGCCATAGTCGAGAATGGCGCTGGTGCGTGTCTGCGCCACGCCATGGTTGGGATGGCCGAGCGTCTTGGCGTTCACACCCCTGGGGTCGCCGAGCAATTGCCTGATCAGGTCGAGATAGTGGATCGAATGCATGGCGATCTCGACGCGCGGCGCCTTGAGCAGGAATTCCCAAAGCTGCCACGGTGTCGCCAGCGCCAGCCAGGCATCGAAGTCGACGATCTCGCCGAGCCAGCCCTTGCCGACGGCATCCTTGAGCGCCAGCATCATCGGCGCGAAGCGCAATTGGAAGTTCACCGCTGCGTGCAGCTTCCGGGCGCGGCAGATCTCGAGGATCGCGGTCGCCTCGGCAAGATTGCTGCCCATCGGCTTCTGGATCAGCGCCACCGCGCCATCAGGCAAGGACTTCAGCACATCGGCATGACGCGACGGCGGGGTGGCAAGATCGAAGATCGCGCCCTCGACGGCAGCAGCTTCTTCGACCGAGCCAAAGGCCGTCACGCCCCATTGGCTGGCCAGCTTTTCAGCCCTGGCATGATCAGGATCATAAAGCCCGGCTACTGGAAAGCCGGCCTTCCTGTAGGCCGGGAAATGCGCGTCGCCGACGATCGATCCGGCGCCGAAAGTGACGATCGGCCGGGGTTTTGAGGGTTTTGGCCAGGATTGAACGAGCAAGGCAGGGTCGAAACCGCCTTCAATCATGATGGAAGACCTCGTCCATCTCGGCCCACCACTCGCCCTCCTTGCGCGTCGCCAGCGGCTCCTGGCATGGCATGCAGACCGCCCACCATTCCTGCGTCTTCGGATCGGCCGCCATCTTCGCCATGTCGGCCTCGTAGTCGCTGCCGTGGTATTCGAAGGTGCTGAACAGCAGGTTCTCCGGCCGCTTCAGGTAGATCGAATAATTCTTGATGTTGCAGGCGGAGATCATGGCCAGCACGTCGGGCCAGACGGCGGCATGGAGGCGGACATACTCATCGACCTTTTCCGGCTTCAGTCCCAGAACCATCCCCATCCGCTGCATATCAGTCTCCTATTTCGTGATCGCCGTGGTGAATTCGGCGATGCTCATGGCCTTGACCGCGTCCCAGTCCCAGTCGATGCCGATGCCCGGTTCGTCGGGCGCCAGCGCCTGGCCATCCTCGATGCGGAGGCGCTTGCCGGTCAACTGGTCGAGCTGCGGAATGTACTCGACATATCGGCCGTTCTGAACAGCGCAGGTCAGGCTGACATGCAGTTCCATCAGGAAATGCGGGCAGACCGGAATGTCGAAGGCCTCCGCCGCGTGCGCGATCTTGAGCCAAGGCGTGATGCCGCCGATGCGGCCGACATCGACCTGCACGATCGAGCAGGCGCCTTTCTGCATGTATTCGCGAAAATGGCGAATGGAGTAGAGCGACTCGCCGATCGCGATCGGCGTCGGTGTCGAGTTCGACAACCGCACATGCCCGTCAATATCGTCGGCCGGCAGCGGCTCCTCGATCCAGGCGAGGTCGAGTTCGCGCAACCTCGCGGCGCGCCGGATCGCCTCGTCGACCGAAAATCCCTGATTGGCGTCGGTCATGATCTCGTAGCCGTCGCCGACCGCCTTGCGAACCGCCGACAGGCGGGCAAGATCTTCCGACCCGTGCGGCTTGCCGATCTTCACCTTCGAGCCGCGAAATCCCTTGGCCTTGGCGGCCAGCGCATCGTCGACAAGTGCTGCCGTCTCGATGTGCAGCCAGCCGCCTTCGGTCGTGTAGAGCGGGCAGCGATCCTTGGCGCCACCGGCCAGCTTCCACAACGGCAGGCCCTGCTTCTTTGCCCGTAGGTCCCACAGTGCTGTATCGATGGCCGCGATGGCGATGGCGGTGATGGCGCCGATGGTCGTGGCATGCGTGGCGAATTCGAGATCGTGCCAGATCGCCTCGATCATGTCGGGGTCGCGGCCGATCAGGCGCGGCACCAGATGGTCGGACAACAGCCGCATCACCGACGAGCCGCCGGTGCCGATCGTGTAGCTGTAGCCGGTGCCGACCGCACCGTCGGAATCGGTGATGGTGACGATCGGCGTTTCCTGGCTGACGAAGCTCTGGATCGCGTCGGTGCGTTTGACCTTGGGTACAAGGTCCACCATGCAAAGGTCGACTTTCTCGATTCTGGTCATGCCGATCAGCTCCGCAATGTCTTTCCGGTCTCAGTGGCAAACAGATGCGCCTGCGACATGTCGAGGCTCATGGCGACGCGCTCGCCCGGCCGGAGTGGCCTCGGGTTCAGCATGCGCGACACCCAGTCCGTACCGTTGAATTCGACGAACACCAGCGTCTCGTTGCCGAGCGGTTCGGTAACGGTGATCGGCAGCTCGACCTGGTGGACGTCTGCCGCGCCACCGGAACTGATGCCATGGCCGGTTGGATAGATGTCGTCCGGCCGTAGCCCGAACACAACCTTGTCGCCGGTCGTGACATTGGCCTTGAACTGAGCGGGCAGCGGCAGCTTTTCGCCGTTGGCGAAAACCATCTGGCCGTCATCGATCGTGGCCTCGTGCAAATTCATCGGCGGCGAGCCGATGAAGCCGGCAACGAAGCGGGTTGCCGGCCGCCGAAAGACCTCGTCGGGCGTGCCGACCTGTTCGATATGGCCGTCGCGCATGATAACGATGCGGTCGGCCAGCGTCATCGCTTCGACCTGGTCGTGGGTGACGTAGATCACCGTCGACTGCACCTTGGCATGCAGCTTCTTGATCTCGGTGCGCATCTGCGTGCGCAATTTGGCGTCGAGATTCGAAAGCGGCTCGTCAAACAGGAAGACGTCAGGATCACGCACGATGGCGCGGCCCATGGCGACGCGCTGGCGCTGACCGCCGGACAGTTGTGAGGGGCGGCGATCGAGCAACGTGTCGAGGCCGAGGATGGCCGAGGCTTCGGCGACACGGCGCTCCATGTCTTCCTTGGCGGCACCTGCGATCTTCAGAGAGAAGCCGAGATTTTCGCGCACCGTCATGTGCGGATAGAGCGCGTAGGACTGGAACACCATCGAAATGTTGCGCGAGCGTGGCGGCAAATCGTTGACGATGCGCCCGCCGATCTTGATCGAGCCGGCGCTGATCTCTTCCAGTCCGGCGATCATGCGCAGCGTCGTCGACTTGCCGCAGCCGGACGGGCCGACCAGCGCGATGAACTCGCGGTCGGCGATGTCGAGATCGATGCCGTGCACGATCCCGACAGTGCCGTAGCGCTTGGTCAGCTTGGTGAGGGTAACGGTTGCCATGGTATCAGCCTTTCACCGCGCCGGAGGTCAGGCCGCCGACAAGGTGTTTCTGGACGACGTAGGTGAGGGTGAGCGCCGGGATGATCATCACCACGGCCAGCGCGCACATGCCGCGCCAGTCGATGGTGAACTCGGCCGTGTAATCGAGCAGGCCGACCGGCAGCGTCTTGGCGCTCACCGAACGGGTCAGCTGCGAGGCCAGAGCGAACTCATTCCAGCAGGTCAGGAAGGCGAAGATCGCGGCCGACGCGATGCCCGGCCCGGCAAGCGGGAACTCGACCTGCCAGAACGCCTGCCAGCGCGTGCAGCCATCGATCTGCGCGGCCTCCGCGAGGTCCTTGGGCACCTGACGGAAGAAGCCGTCGATCAGCCAGATCGTGAACGGCACGTTGAGCGCGACGTAGGCAAGGATCAGTCCGAAATGCGTGTCGATGATGCCGAGCCGCACATAGAGGAAGAACAGCGGCAGCGAGAGTGCAATGCCCGGCACGGTGCGCGTCAGCATCAGCCCGAGGAAGACGCTCGATTTGCCGCGGAAGCGGTAGCGCGCGAACGCATAGCCGCCGGCCATGCCGATGGCCACCGCAATGACCGTCGAGGTCACCGAGATGATCAACGAGTTGCGGAAATATTCGATCACTGGAATGCCGCCTTTGCCGATACCGCTGAACATGGCGACATAGGCGTCGAACGAAATCTCCTGCGGGATCCAGACCGGCGGCTTGGCCATGATTTCGACCGCCGGCCGCAGCGACGAGAGGACGATCCACAGGCCCGGCAGGCAGATCGTCAGCATCGCCAGGAACAGGCCAATGCGATAGACGATGCCCAGCAGCCGGCGCTTCAGGCGGGCGGAAGAATTCTCGTCCATCTTCACCACTCCGCACCAATCTGCGTGCGCGCCGCGGCGAGCTTGTTGAAGAAGTAGACGGTGAAGGCGATCGACAGCAGGATCGAGAAATAGGCCATGGCGTTGGCCATGCCCATGCGCCCGTCGCTGTAGGCGGTGCGGGCCACCAGGGTCCATAGCAGTTCGGTGCGGCCCGCCGGTCCGCCATCGGTCATGATCTTGACGATGTCGTAGGCGCGCGCCACGTCGAGCGAACGGATAGTCATGGCTATGTAGGCGAAAGGCATGACGAACGGCCACGTCACATAGCGGAATGTCTGCCACGGCGTGCAGCCGTCGACACGCGCCGCCTCGATCGGCTCCTTGGGCATGGCGAGCAGGCCGGCGAGGATCAGGATGGCGAAGATCGCCGTCGACGACCAGATCTCGGCGATCGAAATGGCGATGAAGGCGAGATGGCTCTCGATCAGCCACGGTATGGCGTCTTGCGTAATGCCGAGCGACTGCAGCGCATTGTTCACCAGGCCGATATTGTCGTTGAACATGAACTTGAACTGGAAGCCGACCAGGATCGGCGAGAACATCATCGGAAACATCATCAGCGTGCGCAGGATGCGCTGGCCGCGTGTCGCTTTCTCGACCAGCATGGCAAGCCCAAGGCCGAGCAGCATTTCGAGATTGAGCGCGATGGTCAGCAGCAGCACCGTGCGGCCGAACGCCCACCAGAAATCGGTGTTGGACAGGATCGAAAGATAGTTCCGGATGCCGATGAAGACGTAGAACGTTTCGGGCCGCGTCAGGCGGAACGGCGTGAAGCTGGAGTAAAGGGACAACAGCAACGGCACAACGACAACCGCCGCCAGCACGATCATGGCCGGAAGCAGCAGCAGGAATGGCGCGGATGGCTTGAAGCCCTTCATCAGAATCCTTGAGGTGTTTGCATTTGGACGGCGGTGCGTGGGCCGGGGGCGATGGGTTAGCGCAAACCGCTGGCCGCGAAACGCGATCGCCTCCCCCATTACCAATGGGGGAGGCAGCCCTGGGAGCCCGTTTCTAGAGCTTGCCGGCGTCCTGGAGGATTTGCGTCGCCTTGGCGGCCGCACCGTCCAGTGCCTGCTTGGAGGTCTTGTCGCCGAGGATCGCCGCCTGCAACTCGGGATAGACGGCGTTCGAGATCTCGATCCATTCAGGCGTCTGCGGCACGGCAAAGGCGTGCTTGGCCTCTTCCTGGAAGGCGGTAAGAACCTCCTTCTTGTAAGGATCGTTTTCGGCCTGCTTCAAATCCCAGTCCCACACCGCGGTGCGGGTCGGCAGCGGGCCGGCGGCGGCCTCGAGCTTCTGGCTGTCTTCGTTGGTCAGCCACCACACCAGGGAAGCTGCGGCCTCCTTGTTGGGGCAATTCTCGGTCACCGAGAAGCCATGGAAACCGGACCAGCCGGTGCGCTTGCCGGACGAGCCCTTCGGCGCAACCTTGACGCCGACATTGCCCGCGACCTTCGACGACTTCGGGTCGTTGAAGAAACCGGCCCAGCCCGGCCAGTCGAGGTTGATGGCGACGGTGCCGGAGGCAAAGCCCTGGCCGAGATCGTCCCAGAGGTAGTTGGTGGTGCCGGCCGGCACGGCCTTGGCCTTGTAGAGGTTGACGAACCAGTCGAGCGCCCGAATGCCGGCCTCGGAGTTGAAGACCGGCTTGCCGTCCTTGTCGAGGTATTCGCCGCCCTCGGCGACCACCATCTCGTAGAAGCGGCCGTTGATCGCCTCTTCCTTGCCGGCGAACTGCGTGCCGTAGAAATTGGGCGGGTTGGCGAAGAACTCAGCCTGGTCGGTGACTTCCTTCCAGGTATCCGGCGGCACCAGATCATAGCCGTATTTCGCCTTGAACTTGGTCTTGTTGTCGGCGTTCTCGTACAGGCTCTTCTGGTAGTAGAGCGCCGAAACGTCGAACTGCGCGCGCGGCAGCATCTCCAGCTTGCCGTCGATCGTCGCCGACTTGATGGTCGACGGAACGAAGGCGTCGATCTCTTCCTTTGGCAGCAATTTGCTGAGGTCGGTGTAAAGGCCCGTATATTGCGGCGCGAAGGACGAGTGGTTCCAGCCGACGCACCAGTTGGTGCTGCCGGAGGCGATGTCGGACTTGAGTTCCTTGTCGATGTCGAAGCCGTTCTTCTTGGTCAGGATGTTGACCTTGGCGCCGGTCGCCCTCTCCCATTCGGGAATGCGCTCGTAGAGCTTTTCATACTGCTGGCCGCCGATCAGCTTCACGTCGACGGTCACGCCTTCGAACTTGCCGGGCAGGTCGCCGGCAAGGGCAGCGCCCGTACCTGACGCGAGCAACAATGCACCGGCGCACACGCCGGAAAGCAGTCTGTTCATTGGTATCCTCCCTTGGTGCCGCCTCCGCGGCGACCGCAACTCGTCTGATGACAAGAAGTGCTACATTCATATACAAACAAAACATTCATAGACACGTCAAGGCGAAATTTGTTTCCGCCGCGCACGTTCCTGCGTATATGAAGGGTGAAATTCACTGGAGATGAGCCCATGGACGACAGCGAAGACGAGCGCTATCGCGCGCCGGCGCTCGACAAGGGGCTCGATATCCTCGAACTGCTGGCGGGCGTCGACGGCGGCCTGACCCAGGCCGAAATCGCCAAGAAACTCGACCGCAGTCCCAACGAATTCTATCGCATGCTCGACCGGCTGGTGCGGCGCGGCTACGTCACGCGCCTCGACGGCGACCGCTATTCGCTGACGCTCAAGCTGTTCGGCCTGGCACAGTTGCATGCGCCGGTACGGCGGCTGGTCTCCTATGCGACGCCGCTGATGCGTGAGCTTGCCGAGACATCGCAGCAGGCCAACCAACTGGTTGTTTTTGATCGCGGTTCTGCCGTCGTCATCGGCCAGCAGGAAGCACCGAACTACTGGGGCATATCGATCCGGGTCGGCTCCCATATCAGTTTGTTCGACACCGGATCGGGACATGTGCTGCTCGCCTTCCGCTCACCGGAAGAGCGCCAGATGATGATTTCCGAACACGTCCGCAGCACCGACAAGACGGCGCAATCGACCGAGTTCTTCACTCGTCTCGACCAGATCCGCGACCGTGGCTACGAGATGATGGCCTCGATGCAGACAGCCGGCGTCTTCAACCTGTCGGCCCCGGTGCGAAGCTCCGACGGCAAGGCGATCGCCGCGCTGTCGATTCCCTACATCACGGTGGTCAACGCGCCTTCCGCGCCCGACATCACCAGGACGATCGAACTGTTGCTGGCGACGTGTGAAAAGCTGTCGCACCTCGCTGGATCAGCAGTCGGCTCATCGGCATGAATTCTTATTTGAATGAAGAATTCCCCCGTGAGATGATTTAAAAAGCCAGAGGGAGGAGCCTCACCATGATCATCGATACCCATCTTCACCTGATCGATCGCTCGGCCCTGCGCTATCCCTGGCTCGCCGGCGTGCCGGCGCTCAACCGCGATTTCTCTTATGAAGACTACGCGACGGAGGCGCAGCGTGTCGGCGTCGGGCGTGTGCTGCATATGGAGGTCGATGTCGATGCGGCCGACATCGAAGCCGAGACCGCTCGTGTGGAAGGACTGTCACGGCAGTCCGGCAGCATGCTGGCCGGGGTGATCGCGTCCTGCCGCCCTGAGGAAGGGGACTTCGCGGCCTATCTCGAACGGCAGCGGGCAAACCCGTTCGTAAAAGGCTTTCGCCGCGTCCTCCATGTCGTGCCCGACGATCTCTCGGAAGGTGCGGTGTTTCGCGACAGCATAAAGCGGCTTGGCGGCACCGGCCTGACCTTCGATCTCGTCGTGCTGCCGCACCAGATCCCCAAGGCGATCGCGCTGGCCGATCTGGCACCCGATGTGACGTTCATCCTCGACCATTGCGGCGTCCCCGACATCAAAGGCAAGAGCGAACATCCATGGCGCGAGCATATGAGCGACATCGCCCGGCGCCCGAATGTCATGGCCAAGATTTCCGGTGTCGTCGCCTATGCCGATGCCGGCAGCTGGACGGTTGAGACGTTGCGGCCGTACGTCGAGCATACCATCAATTCATTCGGCTGGGACCGCGTCGTCTGGGGCAGCGACTGGCCGGTCTGCACGCTAGGCGGCGGCCTGTCGACCTGGGTGGCGGCGACCCATGCATTGCTCTCGGGCTGCAGCATTGCCGAGCGCGACAGGCTGTTGTCCGGCAATGCCCGCAAGCTGTGGCGGCTCGACTGACTGGTCCTTTCAGATGGTTGTCGAGACGTGCCGTTCGCGGCCATAGAGCGAAACCAGCAGCACGATGACGAAGCCGAGCGCGGCCTGCACCGCTGCGGGCTGGAAGCCGAGGCCGATCAGCAGCGTGTTGATCTCGGTCAGCACCAGCACGCCGGCGATCGTGCCGAGATAGCTTCCCCGGCCGCCGACAAGTGCTGCGCCTCCTACGACGACCGCCGCGATGGTCTGGAACAGATAGGGCTGGCCGACATCGCCATAGGCCGAACCGGTGAAGCCGAGCAGCAGCACCCCTGCCACAGCGGCGAAGAAGGCGCTTGCGGCATAGGTGATGACCCACATGCGAACCGGGTCAATCAGCGCCAGTGGCGCCGCGCCCGGATTGCTGCCCAGCGCGTAGAGCCGGCGGCCATAGGGCGTTCGCTCCAGCACCAGCACGACGAGTGCGGCCAGCACGACCAGGCTCGGCACCAGCCACGGCACCGGCAGCGGTCCGGCCGATCCGCCGATCGACACGAAGCTGGAAACCGCTTGCGGCGCGGAGCCCGACGGGAAGCCGGCTGTCCACAGCAGCACCAGCCCTTGCACGACCATGCCGATGCCGAGCGTGACGATCAGCGGCTGGATGTCGAGGCTGCGCGAGATCAGCCCGTTCAGCCCGCCGATGACGAGCGCCAGCACGCCGACAAGGCCGCAGACGAGGACAAAATTCCAGCCATCGCCATAGAGCTGCGCCGCCACGACATTGGCAAAGCCGATGACGAAGGGGATTGAAAGGTCGATGCCGCCCATGATGACGACCAGCGTCTGGCCGATCGAGGCGACGGCAAGCAGCGAGGCGAGCACCAGCATGGCGCGTATGGCAAACGGCGCGGAGTAGCCAGGAATGAGGACCGTGCCGGCGAGATGCAGAAGGGCGGCGACGCAGAAGGCGCCAACCACGCGGGCGTTGGTTGTCGCGAACAGGTTTCGCCCGGTCATGTTAGCGCCCCCTCGTGGCAAGACGTTCCTGCAGCGCTGTCAGCATCACGGCCAGCACCAGGATCGCGCCGTAGGCGATCTGCAGCACGAAGGTCGAGACGTTGAACGTCGTCAGCACGCTTTGCAGCAGGAAGATGTCGATGGCGCCAATGGCTGCACCGGCGACGCCGCCACGCCCACCGGCCAGGCTGACGCCGCCGAGCGCTACGGCGGCGATGGCGATCAGCGTGTAGGTCGGCCCGATGTTAGGGTCGGCGGAGCCGATCAGCGCGGTCAGCATCAGCCCGGCGCAGCCACCGAAGATGCCGGTCATGACATAGGCGATGAAGCGCACGCGCGTGACATCGACGCCGGCGGTGTAGGCGGCCCGATCGTCGCTGCCGACCGCCATCAACTGGTCGTAGTAAGGCGTGCGCCGCACCAGCCACCAAGCGATGAACATCAGTGCCAGCGGAAGCATCGAGAGCGGGCCGGACAAGGCCTTGAGCCAAGCCGGCGCCGGGCCGATCGGCGCCGGCAGGATCGTCAGCGTGACGCCGGCCAGGATCAGATAGGTGCCGAGCGTGGCGACGATCGGCTGGATGCGCACGATTGTCGCGAGAAAGCCGTTCGCAGCACCGACCAGCGCGCCGACGAGCAACGCCGCCGGAACGAGCACCAGGGGTGATGAGATGCCGGCGCCGAGGAACAGCACCTGGATCGCCAAAGCGTTGATGAAGCCCATCAATGACCCGACCGAGATGTCGATACCGCCACGCCCGGCGAGGATGACAGGCGTGGACGCAATGGCCGCGCCGATCAAGGGCGCGGCCAATCCGACCAGCGCGCCCCAGGAACCCGGCTGGAACCGCCCGGGGCTGAGGATGAGATTGACCGCGAGCAGCACGACCAGCAGCACGACCGCGAAGCCAAAATTTCGCCCAAGGGACAGGAGGCGCGCAACAGGGTTCATGCCGCACGTCCGAACATGGCTGATATCACGCTGTCGGTGGTGAGCGCGTCGCCAGAGATCTCGGCCGCGACTTCGTTCTCACGGAACACCAGCACGCGCTGGCACAGGAGAAGAATCTCCTCGATTTCGCTGGATAGGATGACGAGCCCCATGCCGTCGGACGCGAGCCCGCCAAACACGTCGTAGAGCACATGCCGCGTCGCCACGTCGACGCCACGCGTCGGATCGTTGAGGAGCAGGATCGCGGGCTCCAGCGCCAAGGCACGCGCCAACAGCACCTTCTGCTGGTTGCCGCCCGAAAGAGTGGTGATCGGCGCATCGGGCCGGGGTGCGGCGATCGACAGTTTTTCGCGGTAGATGTCGTACCGCGCCTTGCGCGCCGCGGGGCTGATCAGCCCGAGCCGAGTGTCGCGCGACAGAGTCGAAACGGCGAAATTGTCGAGCACCGACTGCGTCGGGAAAATGCCGTTGGCGCGTCGGTCGCGCGGCAAATAGGCGATGCCGCTGGCGACAGCCTTGCGAAACCCGGTAATCTTGCGGGAGGCACCCGATGAACCGAGTTCGATCGAGCCGCCATGGGACTGTTCCAGGCCGGCAAGCATCTTGAGAAACAGCTCCTGGCCATGACCATCGAGACCGGCAAGCCCGACGATCTCACCCGGAGCGATGGCCTGCGTGATCGGGCTGGCGCCGGGCGCGATGACGAGTTCGCGAACGGCAAGACCACCAAAATCGAGAGCAGTGCGATCAGCCATGCGCCAATTCCGCAGCGGTACGTGGCGCCATCGCCTTGAGAAGTTCCGCCGGCGTGGAAGCGCCGCGCTCTTCGGTGCGCACGACGCTGCCGCCCCGCAGGATCGAGATGCGGTCCGAAAGCGACATCACCTCGTCCATGCGATGGGTGATGAACAGGATCAGGCAGCCTTCGCCGGCAAGCGCACGCATCAACGAAAACACCGATTCGCGGTCGGCGAAGTCAAGCGCGGCGGTGACCTCGTCGAGGATCAGGATCTTGGGGTTGCGCACGATCGCGCGAGCAAGGACGACCAGTTGCTGCGCGGCAAGCGGCAGCAGGCCGGCTGGCTTGTCGAGGGGGACGTCGGTGACCGCGAAGCGCTTCAGCGCAGCTTCCGCCCGGTCACGGCGCTCATGGCGGGGAACGGCACGTCGGACCAGTCCGTCGAGGCCGAGCAGGATGTTGTCGGTTACGCTGCGGTCCGGCGCGATCAGCACCTCCTGGAATACCGTGGCGAAGCCTTGCGCCTGGAAGGCCGATGGATTGGCGCCAGGGAATGGCTTGCCGTGCAGCAGGATCACACCGCTGTCCGGCTGGACGATGCCGGACAACAGCTTGACCATGGTGCTCTTGCCCGAACCGTTCTCGCCCAGAATGGTGTGGATGGTCCCCGCCCGGAACGCGATCGATGCGTCCGCGAGCGCGATCGTCTCGCCATAGCGTTTGGATATGGTTTTGATTTCAAGCATGTGTCACAATTCGATGCTGGCAGGGGGGGGGGGGGGGGGGGGGGGGGGGGGGGGGGGGGGGGTTTGGGGGGGGGGGGGGGGGGGGGGGGGGGGGGGGGGGGGGGGGGGGGGGGGGGGGGGGGGGGGGGGGGGGGGGGGGGG